>JANOJH010000394.1:0-1005 GCA_031408135.1 Bdellovibrio sp.
TGGCAGAGCTCGTCGCTGCGGATGGTTAGATTTGGTGGCGCTGAAACACGCCATTCGTTTGAACGGCATTAACAGCTTAGCGATGATGAAAATTGATGTCTTATCGGGACACGATCAGATTGGTATTTGCACAGCTTACAAATTAAACGGAGAAATCATTCATGACTTTCCAACAGCAACTGATTTAGTAAGTCTTGTGGAACCCGTGATCGAGTATCTTCCCGGGTGGAAAGAAGACATCACGCAAGTGAAGAATATGAAAGATTTACCTCTGAAAGTGATCAGTTATATTAATTTTGTAACGACTCATGCAGGTTGTCCGATTGATGTTGTGTCTGTTGGGCCCGACCGCGAACAAACTTTGTGGATTAAACCCTTGTTTAAAGATTAAGCACTGCGAAAAAAGCGTTTGACTGGTTCCATATCTTAATAGAAATTGTCGATTCGATTCAAATGGTTCGCTAGCTCAGCTGGTAGAGCATTTCACTTTTAATGAAAGGGTCGATGGTTCGAATCCATCGCGAGCCACCACTTTGAATCGCTTTTTTTTCTCTCACGTTCCCATCGTCTAGAGGCCTAGGACACCTCCCTTTCACGGAGGATACGCGAGTTCGAATCTCGCTGGGAACGCCAATATTTTTCTTCTTAAAATTCAATGATTTACAGGATACGCTCAAGGATCACTATCGAACCTTGAGGTTAATATGAACGTTAAAATAATCCTTTTTATGGCATTGGCCGTTTCAATTTATCCAAAAGTTTTATTGAGTGCTCCAACTGAAATTCAGTCAACAGATTGCTTGGGATCAGAGACTTCTACAAATGCTGTGGTTTATTTACACGGAATGGATACATCATTGCCCAGTGAACAGGAAATTTTAATTCGTAAAAAACTATCTGCAATAGCAATCAAATCAAATTTACGAATTTCACTGCCACGCGCCACCGAAAAATGTCCGACCAATAAGTCACTACTATGTTGGGGTTGGAATTTTAACGAACCAG
>JANOJH010000447.1:0-4763 GCA_031408135.1 Bdellovibrio sp.
GGCACTTTCGAAAATCAAGCGTGCTCTGCCTACCGAAACTGATAATTACGTTCCAAAGTATATTGCGGCAAAGTTGATCGCCAAAAATCCCGAAAAATACGGATTCGAGGGAATCGATTATATGCCGCCGATCGAATTTGACCATATTACCGTCAGTCAGCCGATCAATCTGCGGCTGATGGCAGAAAAAATGAATCTCAATTACGAGGATTTTAAAGCCCTGAACCCCAAGTTCAAAGGTGAGATTGCGCCACTCGAGACCGACAGCACGCTGGGCCTCAGAATTCCGCCGGGCAGTTACGAAATTGCGCTGACAGCTTCTAATGAAAGTATCGCGGATAACGTTGAGTACGTCGCCGATCAAAAAGAAATCCAAGCGTACAAAATTAAAAAGGGCGACACTCTTTCTTCTATAGCCCGTCGCTACAGAACCACAGTTGCTTACCTGCGCGATATCAATGATTTCTCGAGGAAGAAGAAGATCTCGGTCGGCAAGAAAATTTTTGTTCCGGATCGTACGCCTTTAAAAGAGAAGCGGCCCGAACTTGCTGCGAAAAAATTTCATATCGTTCAGCGCGGCGACAATGTGGCATCAATCGCCAAAAAGTATAAAACTTCGGTGTTGTCTCTGAAAAAATTGAATAAATTGAAGAGTAAGAGCAGCCTTAAGATAGGTTCAAGACTTTTATTGCCCGAATCGGGAAGCTAATTTCTTTGTGTTCCACGGCTATTGATTTTCTTTGTGTTCCACAGCTACTGATTTTCTTTGTGTTCCACAGCTACTGATTTTCTTTGTGTTCCACAAAAGAAAAAACCCTAAGCTCGTCATCCGATGAAAGCCTAGGGTTTAAGGGGAATGAAACCAATCCATGATATAATTTTTAGAACGTTTTTTACTTCCATTTGCAGTTTTCACCGCAGGTCTTTATTACCTTTGGCAGCTGGCTGGCATATCCGAAAATAAGCCCCTATAGCTTTGCGTCCCTCAGTTTCCCGAGGTTTGCCTTGAGGCAAAGGAAGTACACGGTTTGACCCGTGACTCAAAGTCCGCTAGTGCCTCCTATTGTTAGTTAATAGATACACAAGAACCTTTTGCCTTAATTTTGTGAAATATTTTATTAGGGTTCTTCTTCACTTTGGTGTTTTATCGTTGTGGCTGAAAATCCGCTTCACACGTACCTCCTATGATTGCCAACTGAATTAACCCGACTAACTGTTCGATGGCTTTTACCACCCTCAGGCTTACGTTGATTGCTTCCGTCTGAGTTAAGAATAGCGCAGGTCAGAACTACATTTCCATTTTTAAATTTTATTTATCAAAATAGTTCAAAAATCGATTCATAGTGAATTTTCTCAAGGGAAATTCCCGGATTGAGACGGAAAAATGAAACAATGAAAACCCTAAAGTTCTGAAATTTCCGTGTACTGAAAGCGCACTGAGAGTGCCACCATTCGCATTTTTCGCCGGACTTTTACCCTGTGGGATTCGGCAGAAAATTGAATCGTGGGGCTGTTTAAGAACCCGTGGGGCTATGGGTAACTGTGCTTGCCCAGATGCATTTTTGTCGCGCAAAGCGCGGTTTCTTCTGCCGCTGGCGATAATCAGGGCAACAAGGATTAGTTGAGCCGCCGTACACCGCCGGAATTTTACCGGCAAGCCGGAAGGCCAAGGTGCTGCGTTGGTTGCGGCAGTGCCGCTCAGTTTTATACTCGAGAGCGGCAGCTTTGAAATTTCGTTAAAACATGAATGCTCTATTGAAACCTCGTCGATTCGTCTGTAAGGTACCTGCATGATTTCTTTTAACGCCGTCACTAAACAACAGGGTTCTAAAATTTTATTTTCGAATGCGTCGTTTCAGATTAATTCTGAAGAAAAAATCGGCTTGGTTGGCCCCAATGGTGCCGGTAAAACGACGGTCTTTCGCTTGTTGATGGGTGAAGAATCCGTCGATCAGGGTTCGGTCAGCAAACCTGAAAAAGTCAGAATCGGTTATTTTTCTCAGAACATCGAGGAAATGAAGGGCCGTTCCGTACTGCAGGAAGTGCTTTCGGCCGGGAATCTTGAATCTATTAAAATTGAAATCACAGCTTTAGAAGAAAAACTGCAGGACCCCGAGCTCGGCGAAGCCGAAATGATGAGCGTCGTTGAGCGTTACGGCGATCTGCAGGCGCAGTTTGAGGCCATCGGTGGCTACGATCTTGAGTCGCGCGCGCAGGAAATTCTCGGCGGGCTTGGTTTTTCAAATGAAGACATGCGCGTCGACGTTGGCAAGTACAGCGGCGGCTGGAAAATGCGTGTAAGCCTTGCTAAGATCCTGTTACTATTGCCTGACGTCCTGCTGATGGACGAGCCGACAAATCATCTTGATGTTGAATCTATCGTCTGGCTTGAGCAATGGCTTAAAAATTTCAAAGGTTCTGTACTGATGACTTCACATGACCGCGAATTCATGAACCGTCTTGTGACCAAAGTTATTGAAGTGGCAAACCGGTCTATGACTGTTTACTCGGGTAATTACGATTTTTACGACAAAGAAAAATCCATTCGCCGCGAACAATTGATCGCGGCCGCTTCACGCCAGGACGATATGCTGGCTAAGGAAGAAGAATTTATTGCACGGTTTGCAGCTCGCGCTTCGCATGCGGCGCAAGTGCAGTCACGCGTGAAAAAACTTGAAAAAATTGATCGAATCGAAGTGCCCACCGAAGACCGAGTTATGAAATTTGAATGGCCCGAGCCCGTGCGCGGCGGCGAAGAAGTCGTCAAGTTTGAACGCCTTTCAAAAGTATGGCAGCTTGAAGACGGGCGCGAGCGAAACGTTTTTTCAAATGCCACAGGCCTTGTTAAGCGCCGCGATCGCATTGCGGTTGTGGGCGTCAACGGCGCAGGTAAGTCAACGTTGCTTAAGATCATCACCGGCCAGACCGAGGCAACCGACGGCAGCTGCAAAATCGGACCAAGTATTCAGTTCGGCTATTTTTCCCAGAATTCGCTCGACGTTCTCGATCCGAAAAAAACCATTCTGCAGGAAGTGGAAGGGCGTGTACCGAATGCGTCCATGGGTTTTATTAAATCTTTGTTAGGTTCATTTCTGTTTTCAGGCGAAGAAGTCGAAAAGAAAATTTCAGTTCTTTCCGGCGGCGAAAAATCGCGCGTGCTGCTGGCCTGTATTTTATCTCATCCGGTTAATCTGCTTGTGCTGGATGAGCCGACGAATCATCTGGATATTAAATCCCGCGAAGTTCTGCTGAACGCCATCAAAACTTTCCCGGGCACTGTAATGATGGTCAGCCATGATCGTTACTTCCTGAAAGAAATCACAACCAAAGTTTTCGAAATCGACAAAAATCACCTGACAATCATCGACGGCGATTACCAACACTACCAAGACTTCAAAGCTTCACGCGCGTAGGCCTAGCTTGAGTGAATCAGAATTCGCGCATGCCTTGCTTAAGTTATCCAGATCCGCGCGCGCCGCTCTTAGTTTTTCCAAATTCAAGCTCCTTCCAAAGCGGTTTCGTGGAACGGCCCCCAATCAAGCTCCATCCAAAGTTGCCGTTGCTAAAGACGGAGTGCCATTAAGCCATTTCGCATAATAATTCTTACGTGCCACGTATTTTACAAACCCAATTGCTTCGAGGGTATTTTGTTTCAGATAATTCAGACAGCCTTTGTAATCATTTCCCCAGTTAACCACCCGCGAAAATGGCCGGAACTGCCAAAAGCCCAGATCCTTGCCCGCGCTCGCAGACCCATCGCCCCGCTCTGAATTTGCAGGCGACGATATTTTTTCCTGAAAATATTCAGAGAAACTTCTTCCGCCCATGATCTGACTTGCGATTTTGCCGGCCACCGCTTTAATAAATGCGCGATAAAGTTTTCGACTGGTGATCCTAACGAGCAAATGGATATGGTTGCTATTGATCGACTTTTGATAAATACGCACTCCGAATTTTTTTGCAAAATTATTTAATATCCAATTCACCTGGGGCTGGTGACGCCTCGCCAGAAAGCTGTCGCGTCCAACAGCGAATTCGCTGCGTAAGACGAAGTGAATGGCTTCTTTCGAAGACAGGGGCCGCAATGATTTTCTTTTTCCATCAAGGAGGGCGCCGCCAAAAAACTTTTTTGTCGAGATTGTTTTTGAATTGAAGAAAGTTAGTTGTTTTGATTTTTTCATATCGGAGTTTATTGCAAGAGCGGGGCGATGGGCCCCAAGCCTTAGGTTATGAGAGGGGAGTTGGGTGCGGTGGGGTGCGGATTGTTTTACGGATCGCGGATTTAAGGGTGTTGGATTCAAACGCAGGATTGGGGCGATGGGGGCCCAGTGTCGTTCTTGATAGCTGGAGTCGGGCGGTTTAGAGCTTGGAGTAATTCGTGGAATAAGAAGGAAGAATCCAGAATACGGTTAACGGTACCCGGAATTCAGTACAGTATCCAGAATTCAGTTAACGGTATCCAGATTACGGTTAACGGTACCCGGAATTCAGTACAGCACCCAGAATCCAGTTAACCGCATTCAGGATTCCAGAATTCCTCTTTTTACTGTGCGCGGTCGGCCAGTTTCTTAGCAATTTCCTTAAAGCGGAGGGCTTCAAACCCATCAGAATTACTCTCAACGATAGGTATTCCGGCTTCCGATCCCAACGAAACCGAGGGATTGAAAGGAATTTCACCCAATTTCTCAAGTTTCTTGGCATCAAGGTACGAATTGAGATCACCCTTGGGGTACAGCTGAATTTTTTCGCCGGTTGCGGGGTTC
>JANOJH010000510.1:0-4670 GCA_031408135.1 Bdellovibrio sp.
CCTGGAAAAAGACCGTCTTTACGATTTTCGGCTCTAAATTTAATCCGGCCTTGGAAGACGTGCTGAAAGAAGTACGCTGGTTGAACAAGCTGCAGAAGAACCCTGAACTCCAAATTGAACGCTTTAAGTTCAAGCCCGGAATTTACCTGACGCAAACCGAAATCAACTGGACCACTGAGGTGCAGGAAGCCGTTTTTGAAAATCGCAAAGCGCCGGAATTTCCACTTTCGCGCGGTTCCGAAAAAGAAAAACTCATTTCGCTTGAGCGAACAGTCCGATTATATAATCTCAGCCTCAACAGCCATATGCCGAAATTAATCGGCCACAGCGAAAGCATCCGCTCAACTGTTCTGGATCAATGCGGCTGGCTGCTCCGCGAGCGAGCGGCCTGAATTTAATTACCAAGAACGGATTTTAATGCTTTAAAGGTGTTGAGCATGGCCTTGCGATCAATCTCGCCGGTGAAGTAAAGCAATGGCGTACCCTGGAAACAAGGGAACGAGTTAAAGTCATCCTTAGTTGGCGTTCTGCCGTTGTAAATCAGAAATACAAAAGATTCTCGCACCAGGTCCTGCTCGGTAATGCAGGAGTAGCCGGCCAGATCGCCTTTCCATGATGTAAACTCTTCGATTTGGGCCCGAGAGGCCTTGTTCGCAAATTCGGTGGCGAGGTTCAGAAACTTCGGATACGCGGCGCGGATTTCGGCTTCTGAAAGACTCCGGTTTTGGTTAAGGTCATGATTTAAATAGAGTCCTTCAACAAAATGCACCAGACTGTTCATCGACTGAATATCGGCGGTTTCAATTTTAGTGCCGGCGTTATGCTCATCGGTTCTGACTACATTAACGACTGATTCAAAATAGAACTTCACCTGATCGCCAGTTAGCGTGTCGAGATACGCAACCAGATGCGGAAGACTCGAAAAATATTTTTTGTAATTAGACTGCACCACCTGTAAATAACAGGTTTCAAAATTCCAATGATTCTCAAAAACGTCGAGTTCGGGCAAATTACAACCGGCCGCCGATAAACTGTTGCTCATTTCTTTGTGCAGAACACCGCCGCCGGTCATCAGAATCCCCAGAGTTTCAAGCGTCTCTTTGAAATTGAGCCGGTTATCCCCGTTTCCTGACCGAGTGAACAGATTTCCGGTTTTGTAAGCGGTTAGGCCCGAATTAAATGTGCGAGGATCAAACATTTTGGTTTCGATGCCGAAATATTTGAATTCGGCATACCAGGTTACCATATCGGTTTCGGTAAGAGAGTTCGTGCCTATATTTTCAAGCGGATAGATCTGACCCCAGCCCTGCATCAGCAGACGTGTCAGCATCTTAATGTAGAGGCCGCGGGCCAGGTCGCGCCAGTTCTGGTCCCAGATATCCTGATTGATCGCAATACCCAATTTTTTATTGTGATAAATTACCGGAACAGACTCAAGAAATTCAGATTTAAGATCGTTAACGTTGTTAATGACCTTTGCTTGAGTAATGCTATCGAATTGTGAAAGTATATCGGTTTCAGCGGCTGCACTTATCGCACCGAGCGCCAACTGAATTTCGCGCAACGGTGCAGTTGTAATTCCCCGCCTTGTAAAAAGGTCCTCACTGGCAACACGCTCAAGCATCTTGCTGTAAACCCGATATGTGGCAAACTCACTCTTGATGTTCTTAAGATGAAAGGCCTTCAAGGCCGAAAATCCGCTGATATTTCCTTTAGCTCCGGCTTCAAACACCCGCACCACAATAGTTCGGTAAAATATCGCAAGTGTATATGCCGAAAGTTTGTAAGGTAATAAATTGCTTTTTGTTACAGCCGAAACCAATCCGTCGATCGACGTCCCCGAAATCGACTGATTTTTTTTATACTGGAGTGAGTTTTCGAGTAACCTGAACCCCTGGTCGAAAAAATCAAACGTTTCATTGAGGCCGGCTGACGCTGCAATTTCAAATTTGGCGTAACCATTCGAATAAACCGAATAAAGCCGCAAAGCTTCAGTCATGTTGTCAATATAGGCAAGACGATCAGCATCAGTTAGTACAGTCAGATTTCCGTTCAGAACAGTGTTTAGCTTACTTGCTATTTCGGCCATAGCTACTTTGTCTTCTGTCAGATTTAACAGATTGATAATGAGTTCCTTAAAATTCTCAAAAGAATAGTTCGCGGCGGCTAAATTAGAGTGCCGATACAGGGTTTTTAGGCTCTGATTGAGTTGGTCAAAACCTTCTTTGATGAAGACTTTCGAATACGCCCGTTCTGCACTTCTGAAATAAAAAAGCCGAATGTAAGGTTGCAGCTTTTTTGCTTCGTCTTTTACAATCAGCAGGTAATTTTTCAGCAAATTTATTTCAGTTTTCGTAATTTTTTCGGTTTCGCCGCCGAGCAACGCCGCCTTCAGCAGCACCAGATTCTGCGCAGCCAACTTTGATACATTGGCCTGACTCGCAAATTTGGCAAGAATTTCGTAAACTTCTGCCGAAGTAAATGACGTTGCCTCGGCCCGACCTTCAATGCGGGTCTGAAGTTCGGTCAGGGTCGTGTTGATACAGGTAACAGTCTGATCTATTTCTGTGGAAGAGCCGGTTGAATCTAAAAATTTCTGCAGGTCACTGGCTACATGATCAAGGCAGGCAAGTTTGCCTTCGGATTTTATCTCGATAAAATTTGTTCTGAACGGCTTTCCACTAAGATATTCGCTGCAGGCCGAAAATAATATTGCTGTTAAGGCCGCAAGAAGTAATCGGCACAAACGGATGAGCACCGTCTTATATTGATACAAAAATGCCATTTTGCCAGAAATTGATGTCATACTTTCATAGAGTTCAAATGGCATGCCCCGGACTGCGGTATAAAAGTCCGTTAAAATCGTACTCAGCCGGAAAAACCTCTCAAATTGAGATGGATGTCAAAATTTGCTGACAGTTTAGCTGATCGTTTTTTTAATGAAAAGTTTGTTTCTCATCTTCCGACAACACAACCGACCACGCGTGCGTTTCTTCTAGCACTGAGATGTCCTGCCCGCCGGCTTTTTCAAGTGCAAGGTGTGCTTCACCTTTATCTTCTTCGTTGCGAAGATGCATCATCACGACAACGCCGCCCTCATGCAAATAAAATTTATACCGGCGAACTGCCGGTTTCGGAATGCCGATGCCGACAAGAGCACCGGCTGCCGCGCCGAAAAGCAACCCACCAAGTGATGTCATTGCCGACGTAAATATCCATGATGAGGTTCCGAGTTGAATCCGGTCGTTGCCCCCGATAAGTATTCCGGTAAGCCCCAACAACACAAAGCCAACTGCCGCCCCCACTAAGACACCGGTCAGAACATTGTTTTCAAGGTGATAAACAAAGTCACGGCCACCTTGCTTGTCGGGCGTCAACATAATGATGTCTGCTGATTTAAATCCATGGCGCCGGAGCGAACGAACGCCCCTTCGCGCCTCACTACTTTTTAGGAACATGGCAAATATTGAATATTCCCGATGCTGGGGCTGATGTTTAACTTTGGTTAAAACTTCGGTATCGACACTTGATTGCACGGTTCACCCCTTTTGCCCATTGGACAATCAGGGTAGTGCAATCTTCTTTCCAGCTTTTGAATAAATTTTCGGTGATTAAGTTTTTGACTAAGTTTTTGGTGGTTGAGCCGGCTTGTTTTTTGCCGCTTTTTCTTCCGGGCTCATGCCCCAAGGAGAAGATTTAGGGCCGCTTGGCTTATTGCCGCCACCACGTCGTGGACCACCGCGTTTATCACTTGCTGCAGCTTGAACCGGTGGACGGGTTTCAATCAGATCGACGAGGTAATAATCTTCTTCAACTTTTTGGTATTTTGCAGGCGCGGTTTCGCCTTCAGCAAAACCGACAATCACTACGCGACGAACAGAAGTTTTATCTTTAATCAAATCAGAAGCCGCAAGTGCATATCTGAGTTTATCGCCTTCGAGTTTAAAAGTTTCGCCGATTGCAGCAGAAACTTCTTCCGGTGTTTTGCCATCCGCTAATAACTGCGTTTTCGCAGCTGAAATTTTTTGTAAAGTAAAGCTCTGGAATTCTGATATTGATTTCATAAAAAACCTCTTTGCTTGATAGATTGACGCTCGAGAGGCTTTTTTATCGAGATTCAGCGGATTTGACAAGGTCTAATGGAGATTTTACAACTTTTACGTCTCCATTTCGACCTTAGCCTGTCCGGCAGGCACAATCTACCGCACCTAGAAATTACTCTGTCTTAGAGTTAATGGGCTCAGGCACGATCCAGACATCCACACGTCTGTTCTGAGCCCGACCGGCTTTTGTTTTGTTAGACGTCAGCGGCTTTTCAAATCCATGCCCCTCCGACTGTAAAATGCTCTGCTCAATTCCTTCTTTGGCCAGAAAATCCTTTACCGAATCGGCGCGTTCCTGCGAAATTTTGTTATTTACTTCAGCCGATCCAACCGAGTCTGTATGTCCTTCAACGATGATCTGTTGAGAGCCGAGTTCCTTGGCCACTTCGGCCACTTTTTCTAACAAAGACTGAGAGTTTACCGGCACTTCGGTTTTACCCGAAGGGAATTCAATTTTCTTAAGTCGGATCAGAATTTTGTCGCCCTGACGGTAAACATCGGCCTCGTTCGGAGAGAATTTACCCTGCGCCGAGACAAGTGCCGCCTGAAAACGCCGCTCGGTTTCGG
>JANOJH010000546.1:0-3604 GCA_031408135.1 Bdellovibrio sp.
AGCTCATGTTGGTAATGAATGAGCAATTTGTAATCCGGCTGGCAATGCAAATAAATGCAGTATTGGAATACTTTCGTCCGAAATCCGCAGCTAGTGGCTGGGATATCGGAGGATTTGGGTGAAGTCTAAGGGATCAGTTACGATCGTTTACATTGAAATCACTTGGAGACATTACAAAAATAAATTTGCTTACAAACTTCCTGATAGACAAACCCCGCCTGCTGAAACCTTAAAATTAGTCTCTGGCGAAAATAAGTAAAACTCAGGCTCATTACTTGCTGTTATATGAATTAAGAAATATAAACTCATATATTGGTTATAGTTCAGTATTAGACTGCCCCAAATTGGTATATGTAAAAAAGTTCAACACAAGGAGTTTTTCAATGAAAAAAACGATAATTGCGATAACATTACTTTTGGCTTCAATTAGTCAAGCAGACATTATTAAATGTTCATTTACCGAACCATTTATAAATACTACTTATAGCACGAGTAAATCTGAACTATCTTACGAAGGTGCTGACTTAAAGAAATTTTCTGTTAAAAATGTTTCATTTCAAATTAAATCTGCTGGTGTTTTTGAGTTAGTATCAAAAGATGGAAAATTTTTACAAATTTTGACTCTTAATAACCAGGGTTCAAATGGAATGAGTGATACAATTTATCCATTTGAAGTTAAAGACAACAGTTCAGTTATGACTGCGAATGGTGGTTTTGGTGGCTGTTCTTCAAACTATCTTAAATCAAACGAAGGAAAAACGTTCTAACAATTTCACCGTCTTTTACTTGTTCAACTTTAATAATAAACTAATTAGCTTCTTTGAGGTCACAATTTGTGATTATGCAATGGCTGAACTATCATCATCTCTATTATTTCCGAACGATCGCAATAGAGGGCGGCATCGCAAAGGCTGCTGAAAAACTGCGACTGGGTCAGCCAACCCTCAGCACTCAGCTCAAACAACTGGAAGAAATGGTTGGAAAGCCTCTCTTTGAGCGCCGCAATCGAAAAATGATTCTGACCGACGCCGGAAAAGCAGCCCTTGATTATGCCAACGAAATTTTTAAACTTGGCGACGAGATGATCGAAGTGCTGCAAGATCGGACTGCCGGCAATCAAACCCACTTGCAGATAGGAGCTCTTGATAGTGTTCCTAAAAGCGTCATTCTGTCTTTAGTGATGGAGGCTTATAAAATATCACCGCAGTGTACGGTGTCTATCCTTGAAGGACGCGGAGATGAACTCTTTCGCGAACTTTACACCCATAAAATTGACCTGATCCTATCTAATTATCCTCCTCCGGCGGTGGAGCAAAAACAGGTGTATTCAAAATCAGTGGCAAAGTTGCCAGTCGCTATTTTTTGTGCGCCGTCATTTCGTAAACTTAAAAAATCCTTTCCAAGTTCGCTTAACGGCCAACCTTTCGTGCTACCCACGGCACATAGCAAATTAAGACATGATTTAAACCATTATTTCAAACTGCAAAATATACATGTTGTTCCGACGGCAGAAACTCAGGACACAAGTCTGCAGAAGTTGTTGGCAAAACAAGGCATCGGTCTTGCGCCTCTCTCAGAAGTGGCTGCGGAGAGTTTGCTTAACGACGGCACTCTGCAACGGCTCGGTACCTTAAAAGGTGTATATGAAGAGATTTTTCTCGTCTCTACACAGCGTAAACTCGAAAACCAGGTTGCGGCCAAACTTATTAAAACATTCACTCTTTATTAGTTCACTTAAACGAAGTATTTTGCTAGAAATATCTAATTTTAATAACTGAAAAAAACCATTAGACTCATTTGGTTGCAATAATAATCGGAGATAAATATGAAAAAGTTAGAAAATATTCTTGAAGTCATCATTTTTTCCAGCAGATGGATACAAGCACCCATTTATGGTGGGCTTATTGTCGGAGCTATGCTTTATACTTACAAATTTTTGTTAGAGCTCATACATCTGGTACTTACCGTGAATTCGACGCCTGAAGAAGTTGTAATGCTCGGAATATTAACTCTGGTGGATATTGCTATGGTCCTAAATCTTCTCGTAATGGTTATTATCGGTGGATATGCAACATTTGTAAGCCACTTGCACTTAGACCAACACGAAGATCGTCCTGATTGGCTTGAAAAAATCAATGCCGGAACGCTAAAAGTAAAATTAGCCGGAGCATTAGTTGGTATCTCAGGAATTCATTTACTTAAATCATTTGTCGACATTAGCAAAAAAGATTTTGAACAGGTAAAATGGCAAATCATCATTCATGTCGTATTTTTACTGTCTACGCTAGCTTTAGCCTACACCGAAAAAATACTTCATGACTCCGAAAGCAAGCCAACAAAATTGAAACACTCATAGAATAGAGACGAAAATGAATAAGTTTGTTACCGATATTTCTGTTGCTCCACCCTGGCTTTGGATTGCATTTACTCTTGGCGTTCTTATATTGCTATTCATCGATTTAAGTTTATTCGGTCGCGGAAATCATAAAGTTCAGACTAAAACAGCCCTACTTGAAAGTGGAATCTGGATTCTTATTTCACTTTGTTTTACTGCTTGGTTTGCGTTCAACTTTGGAACAGACCTCGGTCTTGAGTTTTTGACAGGCTATTTGGTCGAAAAAAGTTTAAGTGTTGATAACTTATTTGTTATTTTGCTGATTTTCAGTTCTTTCAAAATACCGGATACTCATCAGCACCGCGTGCTTTTTTTCGGAGTGTTGGGGGCGATCATACTGCGTGCGGTATTTATTCTTTTAGGTGCTCATTTACTGAATTCGTTCCATTGGATACTTTATATTTTCGGACTTATTCTGGTTGTCACAGCAATCAAGTTCTTGCGTGAAACTGATGAAAAAATTGACGCCAGTGAACATTGGTCGATTCGTGCGATAAAGCGAATACTTCCCACAACTGAAAAAATAAGTGGCAGTCATTTCTTTATTAAAGAAAATGGTATTCGCAAGGCAACGCCTCTTTTTCTGGCGCTGGTTGTGATTGAAGTAACTGATCTTGTTTTTGCCGTAGACTCGATTCCTGCGGTATTTGCGGTCACACAGGATGCCTTCGTTGCATTTGCTTCTAATATATTGGCAATTTTAGGTTTAAGGGCACTTTACTTTGTACTTGCGGATTGGGTTACAAAACTACGCTATTTAAAACCGGGACTAGCGGCAATTTTAGGTTTTATTGGTATTAAAATGCTGTTAGTTGATTTTTTTAAGATCCCGAGTTGGGTATCATTACTTGTTATCTTTGCAGTTCTGACCACAGCGGGATTAAGTTCTTGGTATGTTGCCAGAATAGAATTAAAACAAAAGAACAAAACTGATCCCTATAAATGATTTCGAATAAATCATTACTTTTTTTCGGTTAAATTCGGCTTGGGCGAATCTACATCGACGAAAACAAAATGCGGTGGAATATTTTAAATTTAAAAAGAGCCTCGTTGCTTCCTGCCACTGAGCGATCTTAAAAATTCGCCCTGAGATCCGACCAGTGTAAACGTTGGATTCTGTTTCTTTAGCAACTGTTCCAGCTCATTGGCATTTTCGCCCAGCATAATATGCGAAGCCATCAGCATGGTTGACGTGCGGCCGATTCCGGC
>JANOJH010000560.1:0-1609 GCA_031408135.1 Bdellovibrio sp.
CTGCACACCGTAAATACCCGCCACCAATTCCCGTCCTCGGAGGACTTCAAGCGAGTACGCATGCCCGCGCTGATGCATTTCCAGATAATTTTTCTCAATCTCATCTGTAATCCAGGTACCGGATTGGCCGGGCCTTTTCTGCATTTTGCAATTTAGCAGCACGTCGTGAAATCTCTGATTCATGGTTATTGTAAATTGGTCGCGGTTTTTTCGCAGCCATTTCTGAAAGCTTCGCGGAAGATGGAGTTCTGCAAAATCAATTACACCCCGCTCTTCCGGACAGAACCACAGTAACGGATAGCCCTCATGCGGCCATGGAAAAATTCCGTGCTCATAGGCGTAAATAAGTAACTCGGGTTGCAGACTTCCGCCCGCGGCGATCACACCTTCAAGTGTTTCAGCGCGAGGGTCAGAAAATATTTCGAAAAGTTCACTTTCGGCAGACATCACACAACCCGCAATGTGTTTCGGTCAGATGGCCGAAATAGTGATACACCTGAAGTAGCCGGCATTGCTCTGAATTCTGAATAAAACGCAGCAATAACAACAATTTTTTCTGATGTTCTTTTTTCAGAACATTCTGGTCCTCAAGTGTAAAATCGGCATCATTGGGCGCGCGAGCCGGCTGATAGCCGAATGGGGTCGAGGCTTCTTCAAGGCAGCCCCACCGGTTCAAAATCGAGACGGCGGCATTCACGCGGAAGTCTTTTTTGTTTTTAAAAACCATTTGTTCCCGCAAATAATCAAAACCCTGCACCCCGACAACGTCGGCCCGCGATTCGATGATGTCATATACTTTTTCGATGAAATTCTTGTCGGGATAAGCCCAATTCAGAAATTGCATCTGAATTGTCAGATCGTCTTCTGAATAGAGAAAATAGCCGTTGGACGGCAGCCCGTCTCGCCCGGCCCGGCCCACTTCCTGAAAATAGGCCTCTATTGTAGAGGGAACTTCGTAATGGGTAACAAACCGGATATTTGGCTTGTCGATGCCGAGGCCAAAAGCCGGTGTTGCCAGAATCAGTGGAATTTTGTCTTTAATGAAGTCATTAAGGCTACGCCGCCGTACATCCGATGGTAGGTCGCCGTGATATTTCAAGTGGGAGATTTTTTTACCGGCAAGAAAGCGGCTAAAGCCCTCGAGCGTCTGAATTAATGAAAAGTAGACGATTCCCGATTCACTTTTGTGCTTCGTCAGCAGCTCGAGGATTTTTTCATTCTTTTCAACTTCGGTATAACATTCGAAAATATTCAGCGCCAGATTTGGCCGCTCAATTCCGCCGAGGATAAGTTCAGAATTGAGGTCAAGATGAAACTGTTTAGCAATGTCCTGCTGAACATCGGCGGTGGCTGTAGCGGTCAGCGCCAGAAGCGGGGGGGTACCGAGCTTTTCGCGGTAGCTTTGAAGCTTCGCGTAGTCGGGTCTGAAATCATGACCCCACAGAGAAATACAATGCGCTTCATCGACAACAAAAAGTTTAATTTTTCTGCTAGTCAAAGCCTGCCAGAATTCAGGTTTCTGAAATCTTTCGGGCGCAATGAATACCAGCCGGTACTGCCCGTTTGCGATCTGCTGCATGCGGTTCATTTTCTGTTCGAGAGTCAGTGA
>JANOJH010000576.1:0-1420 GCA_031408135.1 Bdellovibrio sp.
CCAGCAGCTAAGGCTGAAGGTAAAAGCATATTCGACCCATGCACACCAATAACCACATGACTTTGAGCATAAGTCTTACACCATGTCATTTCAACTAATGCGTTCACGTTCCACTGCCTCTCATCCATTGCATAGCCCGCAAAGCTTCCTGTTTTTCCAAGGCCTATTACATTGAAATCTACTATTGGCAATCCCTTCCTGATCAACTTGATGGTTCTTTTAATCAACCGGTTTTGTTGTCCTGAAAGAATGCGGGAGCCCCATGACAAAACTTTCAATTTTCGACATACACGGTAAAATAAGTAGTGTGCATTACTTTTGAACCACCAACGGTCTTCACGCAAAATGAACGTGATGGTAGGCTTCTGATTGGAAAAATCTTTGAGGTTAAATGGTTGAACTCCTGTTAGGCGCGCTATGTCTACTGTGCTAAAGTTTGGATGTGAATATGCTTTACTTAGAAAAATGTCTTGAAAACGTTCAAACTCATTGCTAACAAATTTTTGTATAGATTCATAATCAAATATCAGTTCACTCAACTTTAAATCTACTATCCAAGCCTCCGCACATCCTTTTGGAATTAACCATTTAAATATTTTAGGAATAATGAGG
The DNA here is from genome assembly GCA_031408135.1 of Bdellovibrio sp. GTDB lineage: Bacteria > Bdellovibrionota > Bdellovibrionia > Bdellovibrionales > Bdellovibrionaceae > Pseudobdellovibrio. Next base: position 613 of record JANOJH010000576.1, read on the forward strand.
ATAAGACCTATGTCCTTCTGATGATCCAAATGATAGAACGCATTGTAAAGTTTGAGTAATACATGCCCATAAAGAGAATCCAGTGTATTTAAGATGACTACTTTCTCATATTTTTTGAAGATTATCTTTTCAATACGTACAGTATCCTTTCGGCTTCCCTTATGTGCTTTAAGCAAAGACTGTGAAAGCCAATTGTGGTTCTCACCTGGCTGATAAAGCTTTCCATTTTCGCTTCCGATTGAAAGCGGATAGTCCACCGTGTGGCCAACTGGTAAAACCTGATGAAATTCGAAGCCGCAGTTTGCACAGGTGCAATCAGCCAGAATATTAATTGATACAACTTTTATTTCGTTCACAAACGGTTGCTCCGATCTGCATTCGGGGCAGGTAAAGAAGTTATCAGGATTTGGTTTCAGTCGTACCATAATATATTCACTACATAATTTTTTTTAGTCTCCAAAAAGTGAATATGCCTGTGAACATTAACCGTTGATTTTCCCTCGTTTCACGAAAAAACAAGTCAACTAAAAAAATGCTAACCGTAAAAGATATCATGCTGGCCATTACGGAGCCCACGGAAGCGAACTTAGGAATCAATAGATAATTGAGTGCAATGTTTGTAACTGCACCAATCACCACAGTGAACAAAGAGTACTTGAATAAACTTTCATTCATGATAAAAACTGATTTACCAACGCCCATGTTGGAGAAAAAGAGCCGCAAGGCAAACAGTGACAAAAGATAACCTGCCGATTGATACTCAAATCCATAAAGGGCGGTGATTACATCCTCGGCAAAGAAATAAATG
>JANOJH010000599.1:0-2776 GCA_031408135.1 Bdellovibrio sp.
CACGGCTCTCAGTAGTGTGCCCATATCAAACTCTGGCTTTGTGAGTTCGCCGATAATGACTATGAAAAGGTTTCGGATTTCAAGAACATCATTAGAGAAACCGGAGCGGTCTTTGATAATACCGAGCACCAGTTTAACCAAGGAAGTTTCTTCTTCTGCAAGCAAGCGGAGCTTCCGTTCATTAGTTTTATCAATCGAAATACAGATAACCCTATCGAGACTCTGATCTTCGGTATAGACAGGTCTGAAATCAAGCTCGATAAAACGCCCGTTCATTTCAATTGATCTTGGCGCAACGGATTTAAAGTCATCGAAATCGTAGGTGCCCGAAAAGGCCAATTCCTGCCACGCCAGCGCCTGCTTCTTTTTAGCGGGCTCCAGTGGAAGCACATCTACAAATTTGTCATTGACCAGATCTCTACCGAAAATTTTTCGCGCAGCGCTTGAAACGCCATTTTGAATTGTACCGGCTTTGTCAAACATGAAAAAACCTTCATCAAGATTGTTGAACAAAACCTCAACACTTTTTTTACTTTGGTCAATTTCATCGAACAATATTGAGATTTGTCTGACAATGATTGAACTCGACGTGAGTGCAACAAACACGCCGATCGAGAGTGTGATTGAGAGAAACAACAGCGACCATTTCGTCAGCTCAGATGAGTTCTCCATAATAACGACAACATCGTATTTAATAAAATTCCGAATGTTGTTCATTTCATCACGTAGACCGATAATATTCTTATCCAGAAAACCTGTGCGGATGGCGGCACCTTCCGTAAACTCGGTCATTTTTATCCGGAATTGACTCCAGTTACGGTCCCATTTGATTAGATACGCGCTGTAGTCTTGATTTTCGGCTTGGAGCAGTTGTTCATTTTTGATGGTGTCTATCAAAGCAAGCTGGGATCTAATGTTTTTGTAGTAATCGGCTTTTTCCTGCAAAGTTATAGCCGGTTTTTCCGACTTCAAAAGTTGAATTTCAATTCCGTTAAGTCCGTTTATAATTTCATCGAATGCGAGCGCCGGGCCGAATGCGGTGTTGGTAACTTTTTCAACCTGATTTGATAGCTTCTGGGTAATTGCAATACCGGAAATTCCTACTGCAACAATTAAGGCTCCAAGTATCAGCGAAAGCGCCAATAAGTATCGGATAACAGAGTTGTTTTTAATAAGTTTCCTGAGTATCAATTTCATTCCTTTTGATACCCTTATTTCGGCATTTCAGGAGCTACTCTTAAGTCGAGTTTTTAGCTGACCGAGGGATTTAGACTTTCGATTTTTGTGAGGGTCTGTCTGCAGCACTCTTTATCATTTTGAGACAATTCGGCGAAGTATTTCAGCATTTGCGGTAACGACCTCAATGTGGATTGCTTCATTTTATGTTCAACGAGCGCAATAGCTTCATAAGCAAAGAAAAATTCCAGTGCTCCGGCGTTGTTTGTTTCACAAATTGTGAGACATAAATTCGCGTGCTTGATACTGTTTATAAGATCGCGCGCCTTCAGATAACTTCGAGCCAGCCGGTATTCTGCCCGTTCGACTTCTAGCCAAGTTCCGGCAAGCTGCCAGTACTTTCGTCCGGAGTGAGCAGCCAGCAACATCAAAACTTCTTCATCATTCGATAATGAGGTTTTTTCTTCAAGTGCGCAGGCCAGATTGTTGGAACAAATCGCCAGCAGCCGATTTGTTGGATCATTCGCTGAAAGTTCGGTCGCTACTTTAAGCGCCGAACGAAAATCTTTCTCGGCCTGACCGATTTCGTTACGAGCGTTTTGAATTCCTGCCGCCCCACAATAAATCCTTACTTTTTCAACAAGCGTTAAGCCCGACCAATCGGTCACCATACCCGCAGAATAGGCGAGAGTTACTTTGGCACATTTCAGAGTTGCTGCAATCTCCGTCGTCACAAACGAACTCAGCTTTAGCTTTTCAAGAAGCCCAATTCCTTCGTCAAATCGACCGAGATGTTCTCCGAACAGATGAATAATCAAATTCGCAAGCTGGTTAATGTGATTACCCTCACTGATCAAACCAATTCCTTCTGAAATACCTGAAGCAACAGTTTCTGTATGAATAGCGTGATCTTTCCAGCATTGGTTCAGGTAGTCGGAAAAAATCATGCGGCTCCTTGCTGTAGTAACTGTTTACTCATGCGGTTTACCCACCATGTATTCATAATCAATAATATTCCGGCAACCCAGATAAATACAAACCCGCGCAGTTTTAATTCCGAAAGAGATTCACCGAAAATAAAAACTCCTGTCAGAAATTGAATGGTCGGCGCCAGAAACTGAAAAAATCCGAGTAAAAAGTAAGGAATTCGCCGTGTAGCTTCAGCAAAAAATATCAATGGCAAACCGGTAATCAGGCCCGAGCCTGCAAGTAAAGCTGCCGTTAAGGGTACATTTTCAGACGTCAGCCACGTCTGCTCCTGCGTAAACAGAAATAGAATCGCAACAGGCATAAACAACAATGACTCAAACTGATTTGATTTAAGTCCGGAGACACTCGTCTTCTTTTTAATCAGACCGTAACACGAAAACGTCACAGCTAAAAAGATGGCGATCCAGGGAATATGGCCTTGCGCAAAAGAGATAATCAAAACGCCGACCGCTGCAAATCCGGTTGCGACCGATTGAAACAGCGACAAGCGTTCTTTCAGAATTATAACGCCTATGACGATATTCATAAGAGGATTAATGAAATAACCCAAACTGCTTTCGACAATCTGGTCTGAGTTGACGGCGTATATATAAACCAGCCAGTTTCCCAT
>JANOJH010000261.1:0-1660 GCA_031408135.1 Bdellovibrio sp.
TTTTGTTTTTTAAAGAGAAGAAAGCAGAAGTTAATAGTTAATCGTTATCCGTTAAAAGGAAATTAAGACGAAGCCGCTATTAACGTATAACATTTAAGTTTTTTCAATTAACTATTAACTGATATGAAAATTGCCATGCTCGGTTCCGGTTTCATCGGACGCTTTTATGCAGACTCTCTTCAAGGATATAGAAGTAAAGACAAGATTGTCACCATCTATTCCCGTAAGGAAGAAAGCGCGAAGAAATTTGCGGTTGATTACAATGTTGCCTTTTCTACTACCGATATGGAAGCAGCCATTAACAGGCCCGAAGTGGATGTGGTTTGCATCTCTTTGCCAAACAACTTGCACGAAGCGGCAGTCATGCTTTGCTGCAAACATAAGAAAGCCGTGATCACAACAAAACCGCTTGGTCGCAATGCAGAAGAAGCTAAGCGAATGCTGGAAGCAGTTGAAAAGGCAGGCATCTTCAATGGATACCTGGAAGATCTTGTATACACTCCAAAATTTTTGAAAGCGCATGAAAGTGTAAAGAACGGGGCGCTTGGAAGAATCCTTTGGGCCAAGTCAAGGGAGACACACCCTGGCCCGCATAGTGACTGGTTTTGGGACATTGAACAAGCAGGTGGAGGTTGCATTCTCGACCTGGGATGTCATTGCGTAGAAATCTCCCGCAGCTACATTGGCAAAGACATCAAGCCGGTAGAGGTGATGTGCTGGGCCGATACACAAGTAAAACCGATTGATGCGGAAGATCATGCCATAGGCCTGGTCAAATATGAGAACGGGGCCATCGGTCAGTTTGAGGTAAGCTGGACTTTCCGTGGTGGTTTAGACTTACGTGATGAAGTGATGGGAACTGAAGGAACAATTTGGATAAATAGTTTTCTTAGAACGGGATTTGAAATGTTCACCACGGGCAAAGCAGCAAATTATGTGGCCGAAAAAGCAGAGAGTGACAAGGGCTGGCTATTTCCGGTTGGCGATGAATTGAATGAACTGGGTTATAATCACATGTTCATGGATATGTTTAATTCCATGGAACAGGGGAAGCAACCCAAAGAAACTTTTTACGATGGTTATGTAGTAAATTCTGTGTTGGATGCTGCTTATAGATCAGCGAAGACCAAACAATGGGAACCAGTGAAACTTGATATTTGGCGAGGCCGGGTTGGTGTATCCAAGGATGCGCACTTGATAGAATATGATGCTGATCACTACCTCGTCAAAGAAGAAATGACACACTATGGTGCGAAGAAACTGATTTTGAAAAATAAGAAAACCGGGAAGATTTTGGAGAGAGTGGAAGGTTGAGTTGTAGACTGGAGATTTGAAATAAAGCAGGAAGTCCTTGTCGTAGAGTTTTTGATGCCTCACCAACTAAATTCATGTTGCGAGAAAAGTCTTGTGTTATTTTTTTATTTCAGGTAAAGAAGATCAAGGCTAGTGTCATGTTAATTGTAATTTGACGGTTAAACTTTGCAGGGACTATTGATTTTACAGCGACTTTTACAATTAACTATTAACATTTCACGGTTAACTTAACACTAGGTCTGTCCAAAGAAATCCGCAAAAACCTCTGCACAACGCCGTAGGGGCTGCCACCTTTCAGAGGTCCCGGGCTGGTTCCGGCGCGATTTATGGGTATGGCGGAGAAAGC
>JANOJH010000609.1:0-1183 GCA_031408135.1 Bdellovibrio sp.
GTCGGCCGACTACCCTATCGCCAATCATTTTAATAATTCTTTAACCCTTAAACGAATTGCCATGATGAAAACTGCAAAAACAAAATTGAGCCGATGGAAGATTGCAACCATTGCTCCCTTATTAATTGGCCTGTTTGTATTTATTGCTTGTCAGGATCAAGTGATTACGGATATTAAAAATATCGCAAGTAAATCCACCATGGTTGACCCTGAAAACTATTCTGATCAAGTGAAACAAATGATTGGAAAGTTAACTGCTGAAAATCCTACCAAATCATTCTTTGTAATGGAATTAACAGAAGAAGATGCTCAAAAAAGAATGGAAGAATTAGAAGCAGAGCATAAGGGCATGTTAGCGGCTGTTCATGTGGATAATACAAATGGCGATAAAAGGAAATTCACAATTTTTGAGAGAGGAGAACGCACTCAGCAATTAGCTAATTTAACAATGGCTGATGGAGAAATCTTTACCATTGTTGAAGAATCTGCGACTCCAGTTGGAGGTTTTACTGAGTTTTACAAACTCATTAGTTCTGAAATAAAATATCCACTTTCTGCACGACAAAAAAATATTGAAGGAAAAGTCTTTATTGAATTTGTAGTAACAAAAGAAGGTAACATTACGGATGTTAAAACAGTGAAAGGAATTGGTGGTGGTTGCGATGAAGAGGCTGTGCGTGTAGTAATGGCTTCTGAGAAGTGGAATTCTGGTAAGCAGCGTGGGGTTGCTGTCAATCAACGATTGGTTTTGCCCATTACATTTAATATGAACAACGGGAATAACAATACTGCGAATATCACTATTGATAAAGTCACTGGGAAAAGTTCAGAATTTGCTGTAGAAGTTTCTTCCGAAAAGTATAATGGGAAAATGAAATTAACTGGCACTGTAAAGGATGTCAATGGCAACCCCATTGTAGGAATGAACATTGTATTGAGAGGAACTACCTCAGGAACAATAAGCACATTGGGTGGAAAATTTGTATTCGAATCTGATGTGAATGATGGAGAGTTAGTATTCTCATATATAGGTTACAACACTAAATCTATATCCTTCTGATTTCACAAATCAAAAAAGAAAATCCCCGGTCTTAATTTATATTGGCCGGGGATTATTAAGCTTAATTTACCCCAAACACTTCTTCAAGCTTCTTGTCAAGTTGCGCCCCTCTTAGGTTCTTCG
>JANOJH010000639.1:0-2064 GCA_031408135.1 Bdellovibrio sp.
CTGATTAAAAAATATAAAGAACAAGGTCTTCCAGTTCCAACTTCACCTAAGATTGAGTTGGTGAAAGAAGCATCATCGCCGAAACAGCGGGCGGAAGAGCAATTAAAGGCTGAATTGTCCAAATTAGGGCAAGAGTAAGAAAGCACGAAGGGAATAAAAAAGCGTGAGTAATCCAAAAGTTTTCGAATTTGCAAAAGAAGTCGGTATGACGCCATTAGCGTTGATGGACAAAATCAAAGAATGGCATTTACCGATAAAAAACCATATGGCCGAAATTGAGCCAGAGGTGCTTGAGCAGATAAAAGCTAAATTAGCAGGTCCGACTAAATCCGGAACTGAAGAAAAACCTAAAAAAACTGCGGCACGCAAACCCACCGCTAAAAAGGCGGCAAAGCCGGAAGTCAGCGGTCCGACGATCGTGACCTCGGCTTCTGTTAAAAAAGCCGCGGCCGCAAAAGCGGTTGCTGCTGTTGCTGCTGCCGAAATTGATGCCGAAACTGCGCAGGCCGCAGAAAAAGCGACAACATTAAAGTCTTCCGTGATCAGACGTAAAACTAAAGAAGAGCCTGTAATTGAAGAAGTAAAAGTTGAAGTTAAACCTGAGCCTGCAGTTGAAATAGTAGTTGCAGAAGAAGCTCCGGTGGCAAAAGCCGTTGTTGAGCCTTCTCCAGCCGTTGAAGTAAAGCCTGAAGCGGTTGTTGCAGTACCGGTTGCCCCCGCAGTTGCAGTTGAAAAAGTAATTCCAATGCCGTCCCGTAAGAAAGAAGTTTCTATCGGAGACAGCGGTATTTCCAGTTCTGCGAACATCGCAATGCCTAAACGTAATATTATCGGACGAATGGATTTAAGCCGGGTTCAGGCGCCAGCAGGGCAGGAGCACAGTGGCGGCGGCGGATACGTCCGTGGCGCTCGTCCTACTACTCCGGGCGGCGGTGGTGGCTACACTCCGCGACCTCCAGGTACAGTCGGAACGGGCGGCGGCGGCTTCAATGCACGACCGCAACCGGGCGGCCGCAATATCCGTGCGGGTTTTGTTGCCCAGATGCCGGACACACCGGCTCCGCTTCCTGATTTTGATACTCAAAAACGTGATTTTGATAAACGATCTAAAAAATTCGGAGCTAGCGCCGGGCCGGGAATTTCCAGCACCGGTGGTTTAACTGCAAAAGAAAAAGAGCAGGAAACAATTCTGCAGAGTTTCAATGCCGTTGAATTCCGGAAACGTGAAATGGTTTTCCAACCGAAGAAAAAGAGCGGGGTTCTTAACCGAACCGCGATGAAAACCCAGATCACCACGCCGAAAGCGTCAAAACGTGTGCTTAAGGTTAACCACAAAATGAAGGTGGGCGACGTTGCCATCGAAATGGGTCTTAAAGCCGGTCAGTTGATTAAAGCACTGATGAAAAACGGTGTGATGGCCAATGTTAATATGGATCTTGATTTCGATACAATTGCGCTGATCGTGCCTGAATTCGGCTGGGAAGCCCAGAATGTTTTCAGAACGGCAGATGAAATTGTCACGGATACGGCTTTTGGTAATACTGAAGTGGGTACAGTGACTCGTCCTCCGGTCGTGACTGTAATGGGCCACGTCGATCATGGTAAAACTTCTTTGCTTGATGCTATTCGTAACACAAATGTGGCTTCAGGCGAAGCCGGCGGCATCACACAGCATATCGGTGCTTACTCGGTGAAAACTGAAGATGGCAGCATTATTACTTTCTTGGATACTCCGGGCCATGAGGCCTTTACAGCCATGCGTGCGCGCGGTGCAAACGCCACCGACATTGCAATCATTGTTGTAGCAGCGGATGATGGGATGATGCCTCAAACGGCTGAAGCGGTAAATCACGCAAAAGCTGCGGGTGTTCCGATGATCGTTGTAGTTAATAAAATCGATAAGCCGGGTGCGAATCCGGAAAAAATCAAACAGCAGCTGACTGAGCTTGAAATCGTTCCCGAAGAATGGGGCGGTACTACAATCTTCTGTGAAGTGTCGGCGCTTAAAAAAACCGGCATTAAAGAGCTGCTTGAAAATATTAAATTATTGGCCGAAGTTGCCGA
>JANOJH010000641.1:0-16732 GCA_031408135.1 Bdellovibrio sp.
GTATCGGCACTTAAAAAGACCGGCATTAAAGAGCTGCTAGAAAATATTAAATTATTAGCCGAAGTTGCCGAACTGAAAGCGAATCCTGAAAAATCGGGTTCGGGTATTGTGATCGAATCCAAACTTGAAAAAGGTAAGGGACCGGTTGCTACGATTCTCGTGAAAGACGGACACGTTTCTATCGGGGATTATATTGTTGCAGGCGCAATGAAGGGTAAAGTTAAATCCCTGACGAACGACAAAGGTGAGCGGGTTACGACCATTACGCCAGGGCTACCGGTTGAAATTCTGGGCCTAGAAGGTGTACCTTCTGCCGGTGATCGCTTTGACGTTGTCAAAGATGAAAAAACCGCTGAAGAAGTTGTAGGTGTCAGAAAACAACAGGCGCTCGAGGGCAACTTAGGTAAGAAAATTACACTTGAGGACATGTTTGCAAAAGTGACTCAGGGTGATGTGAAAGAAATGAACATCATTCTGAAATCAGATGTGCAGGGTTCACTTGAAGCTATTCAAGGAATGCTGAACAAGCTGACCTCGGTTGAAGTAAAAATTAAGATCATCCATACCGGTGTCGGCGGTATTACCGAAAACGACGTGATGCTGGCTCATACTTCAAAAGGTATTGTGATCGGTTTCAATGTGCGACCGGATAATAATGCGCAGGCAAAAGCCAAACAGATTGGAGTGGATATCAGATCTTACTCGATCGTTTATGAAATGGTTGATGAAATTAAAAAAGCCATGACCGGTCTTTTAACACCGCAGCTGGTGGAAAAAGTTATGGGTGCAGCGCAAGTCCGAAATATTTTCAGCGTTCCGAAAATGGGCGTTATTGCCGGCTGTTTTGTTACTTCCGGAAAAATTCAGCGATCAAATATGTTGCGGCTGGTCCGCGATGGTAAAATTATTTACGAGGGAAAACTTGGTTCACTGAAGCGCTTTAAAGATGACGCAAAAGAAGTCGCAGAAGGCTTTGAGTGCGGTATCGGCATTGAAAACTTTAATGATATTAAAGTGGGCGATGTGATTGAGGCGTACATGAAAGAAGAAGTTGCCCGCGAATTGACTCCGTTGAATTAGGAGTTTTGTATGAAAGATACCGGGAATAACCGCAGAAAAATCCGGGTTGCGAAAGAAGTTCAGGAAATCGTTTCGAAGTATGTCATCGGACATCTTAAAAGCGATTTACCTGGCGTTATTACGATAACCCGCGTGCAAATGCCGGCTGATTTCAGAGCCGCACAGATTTTTGTTACCTATTTTGCGCCAACTCAATCAGATGATAAAGTGGTGGATGTTGCCGACGTTTTGCAGAGTTGGGCGAAAGATATTCAGGACGAAATCGCGCATGTGCTTAAAATGCGTTACTGCCCTAAGCTTACTTTCTTTAATGATGAAACCACTGAAAAAATTCTTAAAATCGAAAAAATATTATCGGATATTTCCAAAGATCCTTCTTTAGCGGAACAGCTGGATGAGGATGTTGATTGAACGGTTTATTATTAATTGATAAGCCGGCCGGAATTACAAGCCATGATGTGGTCAGCAAAGTGCGACGTATATTGAACACGCGGGAAGTCGGTCATTCAGGAACGCTGGATCCAATGGCCACAGGTCTTATGGTGCTGCTCATTGGCGAAGCTACAAAGCTGAGTTCCTATGTTACTGAGGGCGACAAATCTTACCGCGTGCAGGTTAAGCTTGGCGTCACCACAGACACGCTGGACATCACTGGTCTTGTATTGACTGAAAAACAGGTCTTAGTAACCGACGCCGAAATTGTTGATACGGCATTGGGCTTGGTCGGAGAATTTGATTTGCCGATTCCAATGTTTTCTGCCAAAAAAGTTGACGGTAAAAAACTGTACGAATATGCACGCGCAGGAGAAACGATAGTTCAGCCGCGAAAGATCATGAGTTTCTGGGATACCTCGGCTGTCGGCCCATTGCAGTTTCACCTGCATTGTTCCAAAGGAAGCTTTATCCGTTCATGGGTGCAATTACTGGGCGAAAAACTGGGCCCCGGCGCAACGATGGCCGGCCTGACCCGCACCGGTTCGCATAAATACAGTCTGCAGGATTCGGTCAGTCTTGAGAAATTGGCCACAATGGAAGCCCTTGAATTAAGCAATTGCCTGATTCCGATGGATCAGGCTTTAAAAGGTGTTAAATCAATCAGAATTAAAGGTCAGGACGCCGTGCTTATGAAAAATGGCCAGATCAGCCACCCATTGCGCACTCAATTGATTACAAAATTTAATCCAGAACTTGATGAAGTGATTCAGATTCTGCCGGAAGAAAAGGGCAAGATTCTGGCACTGATCGGGCTTGAAAAAGATCAGGGCTTCAAAATTAAAAGAGTCTTTAACTGTTGAAAACCCTTGAATATTTCACCTTACGTTGTTAAATAATGACCTTCTATCTTTGGTATCGTCAGCCATGACGATATGCGAGGATCTAACCCGTCAGCTCAAATATAGCTGTATATTTATTTGCCGACACCACACAGGAGAACGTTAATGGCCGTTACAAAAGTACAAAAAGCAGAAACTCTTAAGAAATTTAAAACCGTAGATCTGGATACAGGATCTCCTGAAGTTCAGGTTGCGTTGCTGACGGCAAGAATCAACGAGATGGCTGGCCACTTCGGAACTCACAAAAAAGATCATCATGGTCGTCAGGGTCTTATCCGTTGTGTAAATCAACGTCGTAAATTACTCGATTATTTAAAATCTAAAAATCAAGGCCGTTATGAAAAATTAATTCAGGCACTTGATATCCGTAAGTAAGCAAAGTTTTTTAAACAAGAGGCCCTTAACCGGGCCTTTTAGTTTTTCGAGTCTCAATTTTACCTCAATACTTTACTCTCAAGCTCGGACATCTTAAAGGAGTCACATGCTAAACACAGTCACTACAACAATCGCAGGACAGCAAATCAAAATCGAAACAGGCCGAATGGCAAAGCAAGCCGATGGCTCAGTGCTAGTTACCTCTGGTAATAACACGGTACTTGTTACCGCGGTTTCAAGCAAGACGGCAAAACCGGATCAAGGTTTTTTCCCATTATCAGTTGAATACATCGAAAAATTTTACGCTGTCGGAAAAATTCCGGGCGGTTACTTTAAACGTGAAGCAAAGCCCTCGAACGATTCGGTTTTGAGCGCACGAATGATCGATCGTCCGATTCGCCCGCTGTTTCCTGAAGGTTACTTAAACGACACTCAGATTGTAGCAACAATCCTCAGTGCCGATGGCGCTTTCCCACTTGATGTTCTGGCTTCAGTTGGCGCTTCAGCTGCATTACATATTTCTGACATTCCGTTCTTCGGCCCGACAGCGAGCTGTCAGGTTGGCCGCGTAGACGGACAATTTATTGCAAACCCGACGCCTGAACAAAAAGCCAAATCCGATATGGATATCCTGGTTTCAGGAACTAAAAATGGCCTGTTGATGGTTGAAGGCGAAGCGCAGTTTATTTCTGAAGCAGATGCGCTTGCAGCCCTGAAATTCGGACATCAGTCTTTAATGCCTTTGTTACAGATGCAGGAAGAATTGCGCGAAAAAACCGGTTCAATCGCAAAACGTTCTTTTGTAGCGGTGCAGATTGATGCGGATTTTAAAACCACATCTGAAAATCTTTTGAAACCATTGATTGAAAAAGCAATGGCGATGAAAATCAAGCAAGACCGATACAATGCATTTGATATGGCTAAATTAGCCGCGAAAGAAACAATCACAAAGCTTATCACCGACGATAAATTGCGTGGTCAGCGTGAAAAAGAACTTTCTGCAATTGTTGAAGAAGTTAAATATAAAGTTGCTCGTGCGATGATTCTTGATAAGGGATCGCGTATTGACGGCCGTGATCTTAAAACTGTTCGCGGCATCAGCTGCGAAGTTGGAATTTTGCCACGTGCTCACGGTTCGGGTTTGTTCACCCGCGGTGAAACTCAGTGCTTGGGTACTGTAACACTTGGAACAGCTGATGATGAACAGTCGATTGAAGCATTGAACGGCAGCTACAAAAAGAAATTCTTATTGCATTACAACTTCCCGCCGTACTCTGTCGGCGAAGTCGGTCGTTTCGGCGGACAGGGTCGTCGCGAAATCGGTCATGGAAATCTGGCAGAACGCGCGATCAAAGCCGTTATTCCTGATCATGTTACTTTCCCTTACACAATCCGTATTGTGGGTGAAGTTCTTGAAAGCAATGGTTCAAGCTCAATGGGTACAGTTTGTGCCGCAACTCACGCACTTCTTGATGCCGGCGTTAAGATCAAAGCCAACGTTGCGGGTATTGCAATGGGTCTGATCAAAGAGAACGATCGCGTGGCGGTACTTTCTGATATCTTAGGGGACGAAGATCACTTAGGGGATATGGACTTCAAAGTTGCAGGAACTTCTGCAGGTATTACTGCACTGCAAATGGACATCAAAATTGACTCGGTCAGTTTTGCGGTTATGGAGACTGCGCTCAATCAGGCGCGTGAAGGCCGCTTGCACATCCTCAACGAAATGGAAAAAGTGATGAAAGTGGCCCGTGGGCAACTTTCAGAATTTGCGCCGCGTATCGAAACTATTCACATCAAAGTTGATAAAATCCGCGAAGTTATCGGTTCGGGCGGAAAAGTTATCCGAAGTATTACTGAACAAACCGGTGTTAAAATCGAGATCAAAGATGACGGAACAATTAATATTGCTTCTGCAGATCCATTGGCAACTAAAAAGGCAATTGCAATGATTGAAGCGATTTGCGCTGAAGCTGAAGTTGGAAAAACCTACAGTGGTAAAGTCATGAAAATTGCAGAATTCGGTGCGTTTGTTGAAATTCTGCCGAATACTCAAGGTCTTCTTCATATTTCTGAAATTGCGAACGAGAGAGTTCGTCAGGTTACGGATGTATTAAAAGAGGGTGAAGTCATTGACGTAAAAGTTCTGGAAGTTGATCGCGCAGGCCGGATCAAGCTTTCTCGAAAAGCTCTTTTAACTCAGTAATTATTTCCGAAATATAGATAGAGATGAGCGCATTTAAGAAATCAGTATTATCAAATGGAGTGCGGATTGTTACAGAGCAACATCCGTACTCTAAATCGGTTTCTATTGGCGTTTGGGTGCTGACCGGCACTCGTGATGAGGCGCCCACGGAAGTGGGGCTTTCGCATTTTGTTGAACACCTTGTTTTCAAAGGAACAAAAACCCGCAATGCCTACCAGCTGGCGAAATCGCTGGAATCTCTTGGTGGCGACTTAAATGCGTACACCACGCGGGAATACACCAATTACCATTGTCTTGTATTGAAAGAAGACTGGAAGATCGGCCTTGAAGTTCTGGCTGACCTCGTCTGCAATATGAAATTACTAAAAAAAGATTTCGAGCTTGAGAAAAAAGTGATTCTTCAGGAGATCGCCATGTGCGACGACACGCCTGAAGATCTGATTTACGATTACTTCTTTGAAGGTATTTATAAAAATCACCCGCTTGGCCGTCAGATTCTGGGCTTGAGTGAAACCATCGAAAAGATGACTCAAAAGAAAGTGCTTGAATTTTACCGGCATTTTTATCAGGGTGAGAATCTGATTATCAGCGCTGCCGGTCCGGTAGATCACGATCAATTTGTTATTCAGTGTCAGAAGCATTTTAAAACCCGCAAAAAATTTGTTGCGAAAGTAACTCGCAGGGCGCCACGCTGGAAGAACCTCCGTAAAATTTACGAACGCGATATGGAGCAGGCGCACATTCTGGTTGGTCTGCCGGCAGCAAGTTTTCATGACAAATTCAGATTTGAAGCGTTTATTCTGAACACCTTGCTCGGTGGTGGGATGACGTCTCGATTGTATCAGGCTATCCGCGAAAAGCAGGGGTTGGCTTATACCGTGTTTTCAATGCTGAGTACGAATGTTGATTCGGGAAACATCTCGGTTTATGCCGGTACTGACACTAAAAATGTTAAAAAAGTTCTGCACATCATAGCTGAAGAACTTTTAAAAATTAAAAAACAGGGCATCAAAACCAGCGACATCAATTTATTTAAAACCCAGGTTCGAGGTCAGCTCTTGATGGGTTCTGATGATATTGATAACCGGATGACGTCGCTTGGCGTGAATGAAATGATTTTCAAGAGTTACCGTTCGGTTGATAGCATTATAGCCGAAATGGACAAAGTGACCGAAAAATCGATGAAACTTTATATTAAAAAATATTTCGATCTTTCAAAAGCAGCCGTCGTTCTGCTGGGGCCTTCTTTGAGCGAACATTCAGAATGGCTCGGTAAATTAAATTTTAATAATTTTAAATAATCGATAGCGGAGTGAATTATGAAAATGAAAATTAAAACCTGGGCGCATTTTAAAGGTGAAATCCCGGCTTATCAGTCTGTAGGAGCAAGCGGCTTTGATGTTCGGGCGCAACTCGAAGGAAAGAATCTAATTCTGAAAAAAGGCGAACGTGCTCTTGTTCCGACGGCATTGTCTTTTGAAATTCCATTGGGCTATGAAATTCAGGCTCGCCCACGTAGCGGCTGGGCCGCAAAACAGGGTTTAACCGTTCTGAACACACCAGGTACCATCGATGCGGACTACCGCGGCGAAGTGAAGGTGATACTCATTAATCTGGGAAGTGAAGATGTGTTAATTCAGGATCAGGACCGTTGTGCGCAGTTGGTGATTGCGCCGGTTTACCAGGCACAGTTCGAAGTTGTTAACGAGTTGAGTGATACCGACCGGGGAGCCGGCGGTTTCGGTTCTACCGGAAAACAATAAGGTTAATTAAATTTGCTGCCAATCCAGGCCACGACGACAATTCCGAAGACAAGGCCAACAAGCTGGTAGGCCCGTTTCTTTTCAACACGGAAATTATCGCACAGTCCGACAATACTGAGCAATGAAGCGAATGCAAAACCGATCAGGGAAATCGCGGAAAAATATTCTGATATAATCTGGAAAAGATAAAATGGAATAGATGAAAGTACGACGAGGGTAAAAATCTTTCGGAAGCTTTCATTTCTATTTTCAAAAAACTGAAAATAATAATACAGAAAAAGACTCATCAATAAAACCGAAACCGTTGAAACCATCGGCATCAACAGCAGGCCGAAGGCAACCCGGTAAAAGTTAAGTTTCAGTAAGCCTGCAAGTACGCCGGAAACAATTGAAAGCACAATGTGAACAACAAGCAAAGAGGGCCAGTTCCAATCGGGAAGTTCAGAAATTTTTTGAATTGGATGTTTAACGAATGCAATCAGGAAACGCAGTAATGCCTGAAAATCAATATGGGTTCTTTCGTTTGGGCCAACATCTTTCATAGAGTTTCATTCTCTGCAAGTTCAACACAGCGGTCAAGAAATCGATCATAAAATGCAGCGCTTTTATCGGGAAAAGTATCATTGAAGGGGTCGGCACTTATACCTGAGGCATAGCAAAAGAGCCGGTGTAATTTGTAATTCAGAGGTTCTTTCAATGTGCTGTTGCACACCGAGAGTGAAAAAGTACTGTTCGGGTAGGATCTGAAGATCTCAGCAAATTCATTTCGGGTGGCTGTACTTAAAACAAAGTGAAAATGCTGGCCGCTTTGTTGAGCGAGCCATGCTCGAAGAGCCTGCTTCCGAAGCGTTGGCGATCGAAAGGGCAAGACGGGAGATTTGACGACATAACCGTGGGCCGCAATGAAATCCTGCAGCTCAGCCCCCAGTTTTTCGTAATAAAACAGACTTCGAATTCCGGTCAGAAACACCAAGGGGTGTTTGGTCATCAGACAGTTTGGCCTAAGGACGAGGTTATGCAGGTTCATACTCTCTAGAATAGAAAAAGAAACCGAAATTTGGCAAACTGTAGTTATGTTATCTCAACGAATATCCTGTTATTGCGCCTTTTGTAAAGTTGAACGAAAAGTCTACAGATTTAAGCATCTGGCGCTTTTGGATATTCTCGGCCTGGTCATTCTGGGAATTACCTGCACCTATGCTGTATATAAAAGCTTAGACCCTCGGGGCCTGTACTTTATTGCCATTCTGATGTTGATCGGCGAGGCGTTTGCGCAGGCAAAATGGCGTACGTCGATGGTTTGCCGGAACTGCGGATTTGATCCGGTGATTTATATCAGAAATCCCGAGCAGGCAGGGCTTAAAATCAGAGCATTTTTAGATATACGGGCCGAATCACCGGCGCATTTATTGCGACCTCCGGTGCAATTGCCGAGGAAACCTGAAAAAGAATCAAAAGGCAAAAATCTTTCTTTAAAAATGTAGAGTTTTTCTACTATACTCTGGCCTTGTGAAAATCAAAATTGCGGTTTTTTTATTTTTTGTAAACACAGTGGTTTTTGCCTCTCAAAAAGCCAAAATCGTAAGTCCTGACGTGGAAATTTATTCCAAAGCCGATTTTGATTCTGAAGTTTTTGCGACGGTCAGTCAGGGTGAAACTTATATCGTTTCAGACAAAAACGATGGTCCTTTTTACCGGATTAAACTGAAAAGCGGTAAAGTGGGCTACATTGTGGATTATGAACTTGATATCGAAGGCAAAGGCCCGTTCAAAGAAAAAGATCTTGATGATGTTCTGGCGGCTGAGGCCAAAAAATTTGCGCAGGAAAATCCTGAAGGTGAAGACGAAGAGGAAATTCAGATGTTCGGCAGGCTTTATTCGGGACCCACACTGCAGTTGATAAATTTTAATGAAGAGACGCTCGGTTCCGGTCAGACGGATAATTTACTGGCGGTCGGTTATAAAAATATCTCGCTGACGTCATGGAGTATTCTCGGCGCTTTCAAAGTTCCGAAGTATTATTCCGAAAAAACGGGTGGTTCAGCCAGCGGCTTTAAACTCTGGGGGGATTTCGGGTTTTCGAACCCGGTTGTGAGCCTAGGCAGGTCTGAGATCAGATTTGCAGGAAGTTTGTTTTCGCATTTTTCTTTCATTCAAGTTGAGAGGCTGAATCGAAAATATGATTTGCATGATATTACGGTGGGGCTGGCTCTTGAATTCGGCTGGATTTACCGGTTCAAAAAAAATGCAATTGATCTTGCAGTAAAATATTATTTCGATAAATCCAATTACGCGGGGCTCGGGGTCTCATTTTTATTTTAAGGATTATTTTAAGGATTAATTTATGATTCGAGTGCTTTCTTCAGAAATTATAAATCAGATTGCGGCCGGCGAAGTGGTCGAGCGACCATCCCACTTGGTGAAAGAGCTGCTGGAAAACAGCCTTGATGCCGGAAGCGACAGAATTTCGATTGAGATTTCCGAAGGCGGGCGATTCATCCGGGTGCAGGACAACGGCCGCGGTATACTTTCAACCGATCTTGATAAAGCTCTGCAAAGACACGCGACCAGCAAAATTACCAAAACTGATGACCTCTGGAACCTGCATACATTCGGTTTTCGGGGCGAAGCGCTGGCCAGTGCAGCCGCTGTATCAAAAATGACCCTGCGGAGTTTTGAAGCGGGCGAAAAAAATCCAGCACAGATTGAATCCAATTTCGGTGTGATTTCTGAGGTTAAACCGAGTTCGCAAACTGTCGGTACAGAAATTAAAATTGAAAGTCTTTTTGAAAATGTTCCGGCCCGCCTGAAATTTCTGAAGTCGGAGACAAGTGAAGTCAGCCAGATAAAAGCTGTCGTAAAGGCTTTGGCGCTGGCTCAACCGCAGGTGGAATTTCGATTAACCAGTAACGGCGATTTGCTGTTGTTTTACCCGAAGCGAATCGAAAAGATCGACCGTGTTCGCGACGTGCTCGAGAAAAAAGAATTCTTTGAAGCCAGAGATTCAAACAACTCTTTCAAATGTCAGATTATTTTTTCATCGCCGCATGAAGTGGCTAAAACCTCAAGGCAGATCTGGATATTTGCACAAAACCGCTGGGTGCAAGACCGGGCGATTCAGGCCGCAGTGACGGACGCTTACCGAAGCCTGCTGATGCACGGTGAATACCCTTTGGCGGTCGTCTGGCTTGATTGCAAACCTGATGAGATCGACGTGAATATTCATCCGACAAAATCCCAAGTGAAGTTTCAGGATCCTTCGGCCGCATTCAGAACCGTTCACTCCACGCTGCGAAGAGGGCTCGAAAAATCTCCTTGGACAGGTGGCCATCGGCCACAGATAACTAGCGCGCCAGACCAGACAATGCGATTTTCTGACCACAGTTTTGAGCAGACTCAGTTTAATAATAAAGACTATAAAATTTCGATCAATGATATATCAGCGCTGAAAATCGAATCAGATTTTACTGAAAAACCGGCGACACTTGGTTTCTGGTCGAAGCATCAGGTTATCGGACAGGCTAATCTGACTTACATGGTTTGCCAGAAGGAAGATCGCCTGGTGTTTGTTGACCAGCACGCAGCCCATGAGCGAGTTGTGTATGAAAGCCTCATGGCAAGCTGGAAATCGGGAAATTTCGAAGTTCAGCGATATCTTTTTCCACTGGCAATTGATTTAGCGGCCGAGAAAGTTGAAATTCTACTGAAGTATAAATCTGAAATTCAAAAACTTGGATTTGGAATTGAACAACTGGGCCCCGAAGCCCTTGGGATTAACTCGGCGCCGGCCTTGATTAAAGATTCGGGGTTGCCGCTGGTTTTTGATAAAATGGGAGTTGAGCTTCTGGCAAACGGTGGCAGCTTTGCAATCGAAAAAAAGATTTCGGATTTATTTGCCACGATGGCCTGCCATTCGGTGGTGCGCGCAGGGCAGAGCCTCAGTATCGTTCAAATGCAGGAGTTGCTGAAGTCGATGGATGAGCATGCACTTTCAAGTTTTTGCCCGCATGGCCGCCCGGTTTCGGTTGAGAAATCTTTTATGGAACTGGAAAAACTTTTTGGCCGCATTAACTGAAAAAAATAGAAAATGTATTTTTGTAGTAGGGCCGACGGCGTCTGGCAAAAGTGCGTGGGCGCTTGAACAGGCCGAAAAACACAAGGGTTCTATTGTTAACATCGACAGCATTCAGCTTTATAAGGACCTTTTAATCGGTTCGGCGGCGCCAACCATACAGGAAAAAAAGCGAGTGCCGCACTTACTTTACAATTACGTTGCCGCTCCGGCTGAAATGACTGCAGGAGGTTACCTGCGCGATTTTAATCAGATGGTAGAAAATTTGCCGGTTTTTCCGCTTTTCATTGTAGGAGGCACAGGCTTTTATATTCAGGCACTTGAAAAAGGAATGTTCGATATTGAGCCTGTTCCACCTGAAATTCGGGCCGCAATTGAAGCTGAGCTGGCGAATGATGGGGCCGGAAAATTATATGCCGAACTGCAAGCGGGCGATCCCGCAACCAAAATTCATATTAATGATCATTTCCGACTGGTTCGCGCGGTCGAAATTTTAAGACACAGCGATGGAATTCCGAGTGAATTAAGAAAAGCAGACTCTGAGAACAAGAATGCCTTTCCGTTCGAATATATTAAAGTGGGATTTGATTTCGAAAAAAGCCTTTATGAGACGCCGGTTCGAAAGCGGACGGCATTGATGATTAAAAGTGGAATTATCGAAGAGACGCGTGCTCTTAAAGAGCGTGGCCTTTCGGGTTGGGCCCCAATGCAGAGTGTGGGCTACAAAGAGACCGTGGCTTTTCTAGAAACCGGAAAAAGTCTTGAATGGCTGGCTGAAAATATTCACATAAGCACTATGCAATTGATAAAAAAACAGAAAACCTGGTTCAAACGTGACAGCACTATCCTTTGGTCTAATCAGGAGCAGGCTGTCGGGCGCTTTTTAAGTTAGACTGATTAACTTAGGTTTGACCCCATTCAGGTGGCAAACGCATACTGGATAAATGAAAAGTATGACCGGCTTCGGTAATTTCCGAACACAAACAAGTGATCTTTCCATTGAAGTGAGTATCCGGGCCGTTAATGGCCGTTTTTTAGAAACCCGTTTTCATCTGCCGCGGGTTTATTTTCCTTATGAAGCAGAGCTCAAGAAGAAATTTTCAAATCTTGTCGTGCGCGGCACGGTTGATATTTATATTTCGCGGAAAATTAAATCCGGCGTGGGTGCTGGTCGAATTACCATCAATTCGAAATTGGCCGGCGAGTACCTGAAAGCCTTCAAAAAACTTTCCACTGAATTGCGGTTGAATGAAACGATCCGTCTCGAGCAGATCAGCAAGCAACCCGAAGTTATTCAAATTGAAGAAAATGATTCGGTTAGCTCAACGGAAGTGACCAGTTTGCGAAAGTCATTTGAGGCGGCGCTGAAAAAATTTGATAGTGAACGCCTGCGTGAAGGCGGGGCTCTTAAAAAAGATCTGCAAAAAAACCTGAAAGATCTGCATCGTCATATTCATAAGGTCAGTAAGCTGCGCGATGAGGCAAATAAGATGCTGCAGGAAAGATTTGAATCGAAAGTTAAAGCCCGGCTTCCTAAAGAAGTGGCAGGCCTACAGATTGACCCTCAACGCATTTCACAAGAGATTGTCATTCAGCTGGAAAAGGCCGATATCAGTGAAGAAATAACCCGTTTAACAGAGCACATCAATAATTTCGACAAATTGGTGGAGCTCGCGGTGGTTGAAGGAAAAAAACTGGACTTCTATACTCAGGAGCTTTTGCGTGAAGTGAACACGATCGGTTCGAAAAGTCAGATTTCCGGAATTACCGAAGCTGTCGTTGAAGCCAAAACATTAATTGAGCGAATAAGAGAGCAAGTGCAGAACATCGAATGAAGACCAGAATGATCATAGTAGCTGCGCCCAGCGGTGCGGGAAAAAGTAGTTTTGTTGAGAGATTGGCTGCTGAAGACGTCCGGTTGCACGATATTATCACGTATACCACAAGATCCATGCGCAAGAATGAAAGCCAGGGAAAGCCGTATTTCTTCATTCCGAAAGAAGAATTTGAAAAGAAAGTAAAAGAAGACTTTTTTGTTGAGTTTGCATTAGTACACACCAACATGTACGGCACTTCGCACGAGCAGATCCAGCTCGCCTGGGCCCGCGACAAGGTCGTGATCATGGATATCGATATTCAAGGCGTGGTGACTTTTAAATCCAAGTATCCCGAAGCGAAGACAGTTTTTATACTCCCGCCCTCGATTGAGGAGCTAAAGCGACGCGTTATTAAGCGCGATGGCGGTCCTCCACCGGATCTTGAGGTTCGGATGATCAATGCCGAAAAAGAGATGCAAAAGGCCCACGAATTCGATATTCAGATCGTTAATGACGATTTCGAGCGATCTTATGCCGAATTTAAGAAAACAGTTGAGAAATGGATAGGTTAGAGCTACTATATAATACTTATTCTTAATATAATCGACATAGCATAAAATAGCATAAACATAAAGAGGTGTAACAGTGGCTCGAGTAACAGTTGAAGATTGCATGGACAAAGTTCCGAATCGTTTTGCATTGGTTTTGTTGGTCGCTAAACGCGCGAAGCAACTTCTGAAAGGCAGCGATTGCACTGTCGCAACTAAGAATAACAAATATATCGTAAATTCGCTCCGTGAAGTTGCCATTGGTAACGTCGGATTCGAATCAAAGATTGATCCGTTGACCGCTCAGACTGAAATGTTGAAAGATCTGAATAAGTAAGCCTTACTCCTATCTTTAGTCTGTATTTAGCCGAATTTAGCTGAATTTTCAAAACCCGCTTAATTAGCGGGTTTTTTTGTTTTATAATTTAAGATGATGCAAGAGATTTCTTCCGAAGATAGATTGCCGATTAAACATATCAAAACCGTGGCAGACCTTTGCGAAAAAATTAAGACTTATCACCCAGCCGCACCGGTTCACATTATTGAAAAAGCTTATCAGTTTTCAGAGAAGGCTCATGCCGGCCAGATCAGGCGATCAGGTGAACCCTACATATCGCATCCGCTGAACGTCGCGGGCATTCTGGCTGACCTGCAACTCGATATCGATACCATTGTAGCCGGGCTATTGCATGACACTGTCGAAGACACCGCTGTAACACTTGAAGACGTTAAACGCGAGTTCGGCGAGACCGTTGCCACACTTGTTGATGGCGTAACAAAAATCGGTCAGATGAATTTCAGAAACAGCTTCGATAAGCAAGGTGAAAATATCCGCAAGATGATCATCGCCATGGGTAAAGACGTGCGGGTCGTACTGGTGAAGCTGTGTGACCGGCTTCATAATATGCGAACGCTCAATCACATGCCCTACGAAAAACAGGAACGTATCGCGCAGGAAACCCTTGAGATTTATTGCCCGCTGGCCGGCCGCATCGGTATCAGCGCATTGAAGGTAGAGCTTGAAGATCTGTGTTTCAGATTCTCGCGGCCTGACAAATACTACGAACTGATTCAGGTTATTAAGAAAAATGAAAATGAAACTGAAAAATATATCAATGAAGTGAAGCGAAGTGTTTTTGAAGTCCTGGCAAAAACCAATGTCAAAAATGTAAAAATCTACGGACGATCGAAACATTTGTGGTCGATTTACCGGAAGATGACGTCGCGGAATCTGACGTATGATCAGATTTACGATGTTCTGGCTTTTAGGATTCTGGTTGGCAGCGTTACAGAATGCTATGAAGTTTTAGGTTATGTTCACTCGATCTGGAAGCCGATCCCTGGCCGCTTTAAAGATTTCATTGCCATGCCGAAATCCAATAATTATCAGTCGCTGCACACGACGGTGATCGGGCCGGGTGGAGAGCGAATTGAAATTCAGATCCGCACCGAAGAGATGCATTTAATTGCCGAAAAAGGTATTGCCGCCCACTGGAATTATAAAGAGCGCGGACAGTTACAGATCGACGAATTGAAACAGGCCAACTGGTTACGCGAACTTGTAGCGCTGAATCAGTCGGGCGAGGGAGCTGAGGAATTTCTCGACACGATCAAAACCGGCCTGATCGAAAAAGATATTTATGTTTTTACTCCACGAGGAGACGTGATTGAGCTTCCGGATGAAGCCACGCCGGTGGATCTGGCTTATGCTATTCATACAAACCTTGGTGGAATGTGTACCGGTGCGCGTGTGAATGGCCGGATGGTGCCGCTGAAGCATAAACTGACCAACGGTGCACGGGTTGAAATTCTGACTTCAAAAACGCAGACGCCGTCAAAAGACTGGCTGAAGTTCGTTGTTACAAATAAAGCCAAATCAAAAATTCGACAGTTCGTAAAAGAAGAACAGCGCCGGAACTCAATTGCGATTGGTAAAGATATCGTTGAAAAAGAATTTCGCAAATTCGGTATGGCTGCGGCTAAGTATCTGAAAGGCGCCGATTTTGAAAAGTACATAAGCGAAAGCGGAATTGTCGATCTTGAAGAGCTCTACGTGCGCGTGGGATACGGAAAATTTGAAGCCAATCTGCTGGTGAAAAATCTAAGCCCCGAAGCCTTGCAGAAAGAAGCCGAGAAAACCCCTGATTCAACAATTATGGAAAGAATTGTAAAATCGGCAAAAGCTAAAATGCGCAAGTCGAACTCGTTGGTGTCAGTTGATGGTATGGACGACGTGCTGGTGCATTTTGCGAAATGCTGCAGCCCCATTCCGGGAGATCCGATTACGGGCTTTATCAGCCGTGGTAAAGGGATTATTGTTCATCGCTCGGGCTGTCAGAAAGTTTTTGAAAATGATCAGATCAGAAGAGTTGATGTTAACTGGTCGCATAAAAGTGCTCAGGAAGGACAAGAGCGGCAGGTTAAACTTGAAGTTATTGCCCAGGACGTGCAGGGGCTACTGAAATTGATGTCGGAATCCTTTGCTACGCAGGGGATAAACATCGATTCGGCCCAAATCAGAACCACGCGGGATAAAAAGGCGATCTGTCTCTTTGAAGTTTCAGTTAAGGATTTGTCGCAGCTTTCGAATGCCATTCTTTCACTGCAGAAAATTAAAGGTATTATCAACGTTCAACGGGTAACCGGTTAACTTCAAAGGGAGATTAAAATAATCTCCGGCGAAAGTAATTAAGGCTTACTTAAATACTATAATCTGCATCTGGCATTCCTGATTCAATATTTTAAATGGAATGATAACGCTCGGGCCTGAATCCACCTGCGGTAAGTCTGACGTTTTACCTGCCGGAGAAGGCAGTGCCGTTGTAAGATTAAAGCCTTTTTCATTCAGTTTGGTTTTTGCATAACCTGAACAGATATTGGAAATCTCGCCCAGACAGTCATTGATTTCGGTATTGGAAGGAGCATTAACTTCGTTAAACATTTTCTGTATGATTTCAGCAAGAGCGTCGCGGTTGAAGTGGAATCGGATCTGGCCGGAATGAGTATCATTTTTGATGTCGATTGAAACGGTCAGGTCGTTGCAGGGCTGCCAGTCGGTCTGAGCAAACGCGATATCATCGAAGTGACTTCTGACGCCGGCAACAGTTTGAAATGTATTTGTAAGACTGTTTGAAAGATCGAGTACGACTTCGCCGTTCAGAAACGGGTGCTTATTCATCAAATTTCGAGCTGTCTCACCGTTAGCCATTTTGTCCACCTTTACGTACCGCATTAATTACCAGTTAATATATTGTGATTTAGTTTCGGCAGAATTTATATGTAAATTTAATAATTTGAACGAGTTACAGGAATTCCTAACGAACTATTTTGATACGCTCAGTTTTTAGTCGGGGTTTCTTCAGGCAAGACAAGGCCTTCGGCCTGTTACGGTTAAAAACTGAGTAAAAATTTATTTTTAAAGCCGGCAAAGTTCCGGGCAAAGTGTTTCAGTTTGGGAATAAAATAAGGACTATTGGTTTAGGACGTGTTGAAATCGAATTTCAAATACAGAATCGGCAGGCCACTATCTTCGATGAC
>JANOJH010000265.1:0-1423 GCA_031408135.1 Bdellovibrio sp.
GCCTTCTCACTCCATCATGAAACGGCTGTTGCGCAAAAGAAAGGACCTCTCTACACCGCGCCATTTGGTGTACAGACTTATACCTTTCGAAAGAGTTTCCCCAACGGTGTTGCTGCCACTCTGGATTCCATCAAGGCGATGGGATTTACAGAAGTAGAAGGAAGTGGTGGTAAAATGTCGCCAGAAGAATTTAAAAAACTATGTGATGAAAGAGGACTGAGCATCCCTTCTACGGGTGCAGGGTATGATCAACTGGTAAAGGATCCTGCGGCAGTGGCCGCTAATGCCAAGGCATTGGGTGCCTCTTTTGTTATGACAGCGTGGATACCACACACTAAAGGAGCTTTTAATATTGATAATGCCAAGAAAGCAGTTGAAGATTTTAATGCAGCAGGGAAAGTATTGAAAGAGAACGGCATTACATTTTGTTATCACATACATGGCTATGAATTTCAGCCATATGAAAAAGGGACTTTGCTAGATTATATTATCAAAAACACAAATCCCGAATACGTTTCATTTGAGATGGATGTTTTGTGGACACAGTTTGGTGGGGGCGATCCTGTAGCACTTCTTAAGAAATATGGAAATCGCTGGAAACTCATGCACCTGAAAGATTTAAGAAAAGGAGTTCCCAAAGACCTCACCGGAGGCACGTCACAAGAAAATGATGTAACACTTGGCACCGGTGAAATTGACATTCCAGGCATACTTAGGGAGGCAAACAAAATCGGAATCAAGCATTTCTTTATAGAAGACGAAAGCAGCCGTGTGAATACACAAGTACCTCAGACCATCGCCTATCTCAAGAGCCTAAAGTACTAATCGAATAAATATCAGCCCTGCGCTAAGCCAAAAGCATAGCGCAGGTTTTTTTTGCCCGCCTCCGTCCAATTCTTGTTCGGATTTGAACAATAATTGACTAGCTAAATCGCCAATTGCCTTGTCTGGGCAGTTTTTTCATTTGGCATAATTATTAATACTACAATTAGGAATTAATTATTATGTCATGAAAAAATTTCAGTTAGGTGAATTTGAAGAAGTGGTTATGCTCACGGTAGGAGTGCTATATAAAGAAGCGTACGGAGTATCTATCAAGAAAGAAATTGAAACCCGGCTTACACGCAATGTGAGTGTTGGTGCTCTGCAAACTGCCTTAAAAAGATTGGAAGACAAAGGGTACTTGAAATCATATGACGGAGAGGCGACTGAAGAAAGAGCTGGCCGGCCAAAAAAATATTTTCAGATCACGGCACTCGGAAAAAAAGCAATGGAGTATTCGAAGAGTACTCGGGATGAATTGTGGAGCGCAATACCTAAGATGGCGTGGAACAGACTAATAGACGTGAGACTTTAGACATAAGACTTAGGATGCTTATGCATTTCTTAAATCTTATATCTTGATACTTATGTTCAACAAAAT
>JANOJH010000691.1:0-1500 GCA_031408135.1 Bdellovibrio sp.
TGTCCCCAAGTTGCATGTCGGCACCGAGTAGCATGGATATTTTTCAGCGTTTAAAATCCGAGGCCCTCATTTTAAAGGGTCTTGTGATTTAATTGGCCGTAGCAAATAAGTGGTTTAGTTCGTATCCGCTTGAACAAGTACTCCAACCATCTTGTAAACTGTGACGTTGTTCTCTCGTTCGAGGATAGGTGTTTCAAAGGCCATATTAGTGCATTCCATAAAGTATGAATCGCCCAGTCGTGGTTCAATTTCGCCAGTTTTAGGTTGAAATTTCAATAAATTTGTCTGGCTTGTATTGCGTCGTTGATGATTTTTGAATTCGCATTGAAAAAATGGATTTTTAGATAAAGCAGTGGTGCGCTGGTCCAGAACTAGGGACGACTTCCTCTGAATTAAAGGTTCCGGCGGTATAGACCGCCGACTTCATAAAGCGCCTGCGACATCTGGAATAGCGAGCAGTGGCGCGAGGCACTCAGTAGTGCCTCAAAAATATTGGCGCCACTGAGCGCTGCCATCTTCAACTTTGCCAGCTCTATTTCCGCCTGCGGCGCATGCGCTTTCTGAAATTCATTTACGTTGTTTAACTGATGATTTTTTTCGTCTTTTGAAGCGCGCGCAAGCTCTATTTTCGGCGGGGTGTAGTCCTTCGCCAGAGTTTTCGGATTGATAAATGTATTAACTCCGATAATCGGCAATGTGCCGTCGTGCTTCTGGTGTTCATAAAACATGGATTCTTCCTGAATTTTTGAACGCTGGTACTGAGTTTCCATCGCACCAAGAACACCGCCGCGCTCGTTAATTCTTTTGAATTCTTCAAGAACAGCTTCTTCAACCAGATCGGTCAGTTCTTCAATAAAATAACTGCCTTGGGTCGGGTTTTCATTTTTCGTCATTCCGAATTCGCGATTGATGATCATCTGGATGGCCATCGCTCGCCGGACCGAATCTTCAGTTGGCGTTGTGATGGCTTCGTCAAACGCATTCGTGTGCAGCGAATTGCAATTATCGTAAATAGCCAATAACGCCTGCAGTGTTGTGCGAATATCGTTAAAGTCAATTTCCTGCGCGTGCAGCGAACGGCCTGAGGTCTGAATGTGATATTTCAATTTTTGTGAACGCTCATTACCCTTGTAAAGATCTTTCATTGCAATACTCCAGATCCGTCTTGCAACCCTGCCAAGTACCGAGTATTCAGCATCTAATCCATTGCTGAAAAAGAAGGAAAGATTCGGCGCAAAATCGTCGATCTTGAGGCCGCGTGAAAGATAATACTCAACAAATGTAAAACCGTTCGAAAGCGTAAAGGCCAGCTGACTGATCGGATTCGCACCCGCTTCGGCAATGTGATATCCCGAAATACTGACTGAGTAAAAATTCTTTACATTCATTTTCGTAAAAAATTCCTGAATGTCGCCCATCATCTTAAGTGCGAAATTAATTGAAAAAATACAGGTGTTCTGCCCCTGATCCTCTTTCAGGATGTCAGCCTGCACCGTGCCG
>JANOJH010000267.1:0-1106 GCA_031408135.1 Bdellovibrio sp.
CTCCTGTGGCCAATGAAGCACCTGCCACCGCACACGTAATTGCTTTTGGAAAGCGAAATTGCCAGATAATGTCGTTCCAGATATTTTGTTCGCTTTGCCCTGAAAGGCTTTCTAAAATTTGGTGTAAAGGAATTTTAACGCTTCCCAGTGAAATATTGAGCAGAAAGAGAACCCCCAAAGAGATCAACAAGAAAGGGATGGCTTGATTTCCTTTCGGGATTTTTTTCACAATTTTTTATCTAAGTCAGAAAAGTACTTTGTTTTGATTTGCCCACCAACCAGAGATACAACGATCTTGTGTCTTTACGCTGATAGTAAAAATCCATTTTGATATTGACATTTATTATAGCATTGTAACTACCTGAAAATCAAGTTAGAATACGCCATTACAACTTAATGATTCCTCGAATTATTAAAATCCTGGTAAATTTTGAAACCCAAACTTGGTAACTCCCTAACTGTTCCTATCTTTGCAGTCCTTTTTGCGGTACAGAACCCGTAAATGGGCTTAGAAACAAGCAAAAAAGGTTAAAGTTATGCCTGGTATAATTGGAAAGAAGATAGGAATGACAAGCGTTTTCAACGCTGAAGGCCATAATATAGCGGTCACCGTCATTGAGGCCGGGCCTTGTGTTGTTACCCAAGTAAAAAACGAGGCAACGGATGGTTACAAAGCCGTGCAGATGTCTTTTGGCGAGAAAAAAGAAAAAAACACCCCTAAAGCAATGCTGGGGCATTTTAAAAAAGCCAACACCACCCCAAAGCGTAACGTAATTGAGTTTCGCGATTTCAGCGCAGAGTATGATACCATTGCAGAGTTAGGCAAAGAGATTCGCGTTCAGGATATTTTTGCTGAAGGTGATTTTATTGATGCTGTTGGCACCTCCAAAGGAAAGGGATTTCAAGGTGTGGTAAAGCGTCACAACTTTGCCGGAGTAGGTGGACAGACACACGGTCAGCACAATCGTCTTCGTGCTCCCGGCTCAATGGGTAACGCGTCTTTTGCTTCCCGCGTAATAAAAGGTAAGCGTCTTCCTGGCCGTATGGGAAATGATCGCAAGAAACTGAACAACATGAAAGTTGTAAAAATCATGCCCGAACAAAAT
>JANOJH010000761.1:0-1143 GCA_031408135.1 Bdellovibrio sp.
TATTTCTTAGTTCCTCCCAGAGAATTGTTTCTTCCTCTGTTGGATTTTGTCTGTTCTCTTTTGCGAAATCTTTCAAGTAAGGCCAAAACTTTTTATCTGAAGTCTCCCTTCCCCTCTCCCCCGGAGAGGGGCTAGGGGTGAGGCTTGCATTCTCTCCACGAGAGGGGCTAGGGGTGAGGTCATGACCAAGGGTGAGGTCAAAATCAATCCTCGCCCCAACACTCTTTCCAATCCAATTTCTTTGAATATCTTTCATCGAATCACTGAAGTCGATCTCTTCTAATCCTTTCAGCAAGCGTTCCGCATATTCGGTGATGCGCAAACTCCACTGTCGCATTTGTTTTTTGACAACGGGAAAACCACCTCGGTAACTAACTCCATTTATTACTTCATCATTTGCCAATACAGTTCCCAATGCTTCACACCAATTCACATCGGTATACGCCAGGTAGGCTAACCGGTATTGCATCAATATCTCTTGCTTATTCTTTTCATCAAACGATTTCCAATCTGATGATGAAAAATTTTGAATTCCTGCCTTGCCTGCCCTCCGTACGACTTCGGGAGGCGAGCCGGCAGGCAGGTTGAATTTTGAATTTTGAATGGGATGAACTGTGTTTCCTTCTGTTTCAAATATTCTGATTAACTCTGAGATGCGCTCCGCCTTCTCTTTCTTCCTGTTAAACCAGCTATCGAAGATTTGAAGGAAGATCCATTGCGTCCATTTATAATAAGACGGATCACAGGTTTGCACCTCACGACTCCAGTCATAACAGAATCCGATCTTTCCTAACTGTCTTTTAAAGTTGTTGATATTATCTGCAGTAGAAATGGCAGGATGTATGCCGTGCTCCAACGCATATTGTTCTGCTGGCAAACCAAAGGCATCGAAGCCCATAGGGTGAAGCACATTAAAGCCCTTCACTCTTTTAAAGCGTGCTACAATATCGGAAGCAATATATCCGAGCGGGTGGCCTACATGCAGCCCCGCCCCGGAAGGATAAGGAAACATGTCCAGTACATAATACTTGGGCTTCGTGGATTCATTCAAAACTTTATAAACTCCACGCTTTACCCATTCGTTGCGCCACTTCTCTTCAATGTTTTTGATCTCTTCTTTGCTGTATTCGGCCATTTTCTGCT
>JANOJH010000762.1:0-1449 GCA_031408135.1 Bdellovibrio sp.
CTGCAAGCCCGGCCTGGACGAGGACTTTTTGCTATCCAACACCGATCGGGTATTGGGGCCGCGAACATGTTGATCCACAAGGTATTCCTCCGGATGGTTTGGCAAGATCTACTTGGGGCGCTTATCCTGTTGGAGGTCGATTTGATGCGAATGTGAATGCGGGAGTTAACAATCCTGCATTGGGTATGCGGGGTGCTGGCATGCAACCCATCATGATGCGCAGCTTTGTTAATTTTATGAGAGCGGAAGCAGCCTTGTATTTGGGAGTTGGTGGCGTGGCCGATGTACAATTTGATTTAGGTGTTCGCAATTCTTTAACCGATGTTCGCGACTGGGCAGTTAATGGCACACTGGGAACAAGTACTTTAGGCTCTTCGCCTACTGAAGCGACTACTATTAATACATTTTATCCAGCAGCCACCTATACGACAGATGCCGGCAACTACGCAACGGCAGCTTTAGCAGCTTATAATGCACAAACCAGCAATGATGATAAACTAAATTTCATTGCTCGTGAATACTGGATTTCTTTGTTTGGGTCTGGTGTTGAAGCTTATAACCTGTATCGTAGAACAGGGAAACCTTTTGGTATGCAACCTACCGTTAATCCAGCACCGGGAGCATTTCCACGTACGTTCTGGTATCCAACATCCTTTGAAGCCAGGAACTCACAGGTTGAACAAAAGACTGGATTATCCGGAAAGGTATTTTGGGATAATAATGCTGCTAACCTAGATTTTTAAGCCTTTAAAAACGACCTATATGAAATTAAAGAAATATACTTTGGTGTTTGCCTTATTCCTGGGAGGAATGGGCATCGCCTGTCGGGATGAGAGTCTGTATCCATTACCATATGACGACAGGCAAGTAGGTGCGTATATGAGACTATACTCACAGGCCTCTAATATTATCGATCTCAATAATTTAGCAAATAGTGGATTAGATGGTGTTTTTGAAGCAGTTGATAACAATGGTGGTAATAATATTCAGGAGTTCCGAATCTTTGTTCAACATCGCAGAGGTACTGTTTTAACAAGTGAAGTTCCGGTAAAAACAATACCGGCTTCTGAATTCACCGCTGTAAGTGAGCCTACATTTTCCGAATATAAAAGAGCGAAAATAAGGGTTACCGCTGCGGAAACACTCACTGCCTTGGCAACGGCCACTAGCTTTCCAGGTTCATTTGCGGTAGCAGATCAGGTGATTTATCGGGGAGTGATGGTGTTGACTGACGGAAGGGAATTCACTAGTACCAACTCAACTCCCAATATTACTGGTGGTCAATTCTATAGTGCTTCTTTTGTGTACACATTAACCGTAAGGGCCTTGACTGCAAATACGTGGCTGGGGGCCTTTAGCCTTACCCAAAATTCTATTTGGTCTGCGCTTCATTCTGCTGCTTTGCATGCTACTCCCCAGTTTCCGGCCTATCTTAATCAGGTTTTGTTT
>JANOJH010000773.1:0-10624 GCA_031408135.1 Bdellovibrio sp.
TATCCAACATGTTGTTCGTCAGCGGAGCGATTTCACCTTTGAACTTAGGATTTAAAGCTTTAAAATCTTCGTAGTTATAATTCATTTTATCGGCCATCACACGTAAGTTCACTGGCTTATTTAGAGCAATACTATCGAACTCAATCGGTGGTAAATAATCAATGTCGTTGAAATCATATTTAGCTGGGTTTTTTGCAATTAACTTAGCCGCAATATATTTTGGAACGTAATTATCAGTTTCGGCAGGCAGTGCGCGCTTGATTTTCGAAAGTGCCCAGAAGTCTTTTGTTTTGTATTTTTTGATAACGCGATCAATCCGGCCCTCACCCACATTATAAGCGGCCATGGCCAGATACCAGGAATTAAAGCGTTGAAACAGATCTTTGAAGTATTCAGCTGCGGCCTGCGTTGATTTTTCCGGATCCCGACGCTCGTCTAGGAGTTGATTAATTTTCAGTTTATAACGCTTACCCGTACCGCGAATAAATTGCCAGTACCCGACTGCCGAAGCGTGACTGAATGCCTGCGAACTGAAACCTGATTCAATCAGCGCAACATAAAAAAGATCTTCCGGCAGTTTATTGTCGCGCAGAACTTTCTTCATCAGTGCTTCATAACGGGTCGAGCGCAAAAGATAACGCTCCATGTGCGGACGACCTCTGCCTTTAAAATAGTTGATCCACTTTTCGACATTTTCATTGATTTCAGTCGGGATAATTTCGAGTTCTTCAACTTTATGCACTTGTGCAGCGGACTCTTTCGCGACTTCGGCTACCCGAAAATGCTCAATACCATCGGCCGTGCCCGACTCTGCACCGTCTTCAGATGAGTTTTTAGCGGTCGTTGCACAGCCTGACAGTGTTAAAAGTAAAGCAGCCGCGCATAGAAATTTCAGCGTTTTTGTCATTCATTATATTTGTCTTGTTTTTTCAATTTAGCAACAATTTCTTTAGCTAAAATCTTCAACATTTCGATCTGTTCCTTCAGCGGTTTTTTCTTTAAAACAGACTGCATGATTTCGTCTGGCGAGAAGCCCAGTAACTGAAAATAATCGAAGAGTTGTGTGATACGCTGCAGATATATTTGCTGGTCTTTAGAGGGGATTTCATTGATCAGCAAATGTATTTCTTGATCTGCCTTTTTTTGTCCGGCCAGATTTGCAACCAGAATGTAAATCACATTGGTGGCTTCAGACCCGATCTTGCGATATTCATTTTCCGATGTATATTTCTCGATAAGCGCTAGCTTGGTCTTTATTTCAGTCAGAAACTCGGGCTTGAATTTAAGATTGCGAAGTTGCAGGAAAAAATGCGTAAGCATTCCTGCAATGCCCAGTAACAACGTCATTAAAAAAATCGGCATTCGGTAATCGGCAACTGAAAACCCCGCGCGCGGCATTTCTAAAATTGCCTGCGGCTTAAAATCAGCTACCACAGCTTTTTTGCTGTCTGCGCCCGTGGTGTTGCCAATGGCCGGCTGATTTTTGTCTCCGGGAGTAATCTGCAGAACCAGTTCGGGGGTGGCATCCAAGATATATTTTTTCTGACGTGGATCAAAGTAGGTCAGTTCAAACGGCGGAATCTTCAGTTCGCCTTCTTTACGCGCGATAACCAGAATTTCAAATTCCTTGAAGCTGTGCCCTTCTCTGAAAAATTTCGACTCGCTCTTGGTATCGTAAACTTCAACCCCATCCGGCCAGACAATCGCCGGCGGATCAATTAATTTGGCATTGCCGACGCCCTCGTAGCGAACTTTAACAGAAAATGGCTGATTTGCCGGAAAACTATTTCCCTCGGTCTTAAGCGAGACCTGATAATTTCCGACTGCACCTGAAAAATTCTTGCCGCGGCCTTCTTGGGGCAGCGGCAACACTTTAATCTCGGCGCGGCGTGAGGTTTTCGTATACTCGCGGGCCTGTCCCCATCCGAACTGCGTTGGCATTCTGACTTTGGCTTTAATTCTGAATTCGTCAATAACCGAAACACCGGCTTTGATCGGAAAAAGCCCGTGGCTTGCCAGCAGCGCTTTTCGGTACCGCATTCCATTCACAATTTCTTCTGTAAAATGAAGTGCCGGAACTTCTTCAATTATTTCTTTCCAGAAGCCGCGCAAATCCGGAAATTTTACCCTATCGAGAGATTCAACATTCGAGCGTGTATAAATATACCAGTTTGCGGTGATCTGTTCGCCCTCAAAAACTTCGGTCTTATCGAGATCGAGGTAAACAAAGAAAGCATCATTCGTGTCAATATTTAATTTACGCGACGGAATCCCCTGTTGGGGCTGCCCCTGACCAAAACCCGGCAGATTATTTCCGCCGCCACCGAACAGTCGTTGCTGCTGCTGCAACATCTGCTCAAAAAGATCTTCCGTATCTTGAATGTTGCCAAGCGGGTTTCCTGCAGTGTCATCGTTTTGCTGGCCACCATAACCCGGTGGAAACCGTGGCCCACCTTTGGGTTTGGCGCGGCCGTTTCTGAATTCTTCCTGCACTTCGATTTTCACGGGATTAGTACGATAACTCTGCCCTTTAATTTTAATATCAATTGCCGGTATTACGAAAACGCCTTCTTTTTGCGGCGACAGAACGAAATTATAGTCTTGCGAAGTTCGCTGTATGAACTGAGTTTTACCATTGATGATCGTCATACTGCTTGAAGACTGTCGACCGCCCGGAACTGCGTTGATGACTTCAAGGCCCGGCACTTTCGGCAACTCAGGTTCCGTCAACTCGAAATCCTCATCTGACTGCACCGAAATATTAAGTGTAAAAGAATCGCCGATTCCCATTTGGTCGCGGTCAACAACCGCATTAACCTTAACATTTGCACTGAATGCAACGGAAGCTGTTAACAGCAGCACCATGAGGACGAAGAGTTTACCAGTTTTTTTCATTATTTTTCGATTTTCCTTTTTCTTTTTTGTCAAAATTCGCACGGATCTTCTGTTCCTGATTTTTCAGTTCGCCCAGAATTTTCTTTACGTCACCTTCTGAAAGCTGGTCTCCTTTAAAAGGCCGTGGCTGATATTTCGGTGAGCCCTCTTTTTTCTGATCTTCTTTTTTATCTTTACCTTCTTTTTGATCGTTTTCGTCTTTCTGATCTTTCTGGTTCTGCTGATCTTCGCCCGGCTTCTGGTCTTCCTTGTTTTCGTCCTCACCCTTGTTCTGCGGATTGTTCGGGTCTTTATCGCCTTTGCCATTTTTTTTCTGGTCTTGCTGTTGTTGCTGGATGAGCAACTCGATGTTCGTTTTGATTTCTTTTGAATCGGGAACCAGATCAAGCGCCGCCTGATAATGCTCCAGCGCTTCCGGAACTTTTTTCAATGCACCGAAATAAACTCCGAGATTGTACCGCACCTGAAAAAGAAGTTCGGAATCTTGGGCGCTTTCTGCCAGCTTCAGTGCATGCTGCAGCGACTTAAGCGCCTCTTCCGGCCTTTGAATTGTATTGAGTATCACCCCGATGTTTGAGTGTGTTCCGCCGCGCTCGCCTTCTTTTTCAAGCAGGGCGTAGTACTTGGCCAGCGCGTCCTCATATCTTTCTTTTTTGATGTCTTGGCGGGCTAAATAATCATTATAGAGGGTTTCAAATGACGGATACTTCAGGCTATCCGAACAGCCGGCAAGCAAGCCACTCAAAAGAAAAACTAAAAATAAAACCCTAGGTTGCGGTTTCATATTTACCTTTCCACTCGCCGGTAACTGTGCGGCGATCGCCGATAAAGAGGCTTGCAAATATCAACAGAATACCAAGTAACAGTGGCAACGTGAACTTTTCTTCATACTGAGTCATCGTGCTTGACTGAAACTGTGATTTTTCAAGCTCTCCGATATCGTTGACGAACTTCTTAAGGTGATCGCTGTTAACATATGAAAAATAAAACTTTCCGCCACCGGCCTCGGCAATTGATTTCAGGAAGTCGCCGTGTACTTGAGTCAGCACAGTTTGTCCGGCTGAATCTTTTTTGTAGCCGGTCATGTTGCCATAACTGTCTCGTACCGGAATAGCGCCGCCCTTTTCAGTGCCATAGGCGATCGTGAATATTTTTATGCCTTCTTTTGCCAGCTTTCCGGCAACCGCAAGTGCACCTTTTTCCTGATCCTCGCCATCTGAAGTTACCAGTACCACGCGCGTTGTCCGTGAGGATTTATCCTGAGTAACGCCGCCCTTTTCAAAAGCTTCCTTGGCGTAGCTCAATGCCGTTTCGAAATTGGTTCCTTGCGAACTGACCGAGTTAGTGTCTAGAGAATCAATATACATCCGAAGCGCATTGGGGTCGCTGGTGAGCGGCGAAAGCAGGGCACTGCTGCCTGCAAATGCAATTATGCCGACTTTGTTGCCGGGCATGAGATCAAGCAGCTTAGACAACTCAATTTTCATCTGTGCCAGTCGCGATGGCCGTACGTCCTCGCTCATCATGCTGTCGGAAACATCGGCCAGAATCAGCATTTCAATGCCTTCGCTCTTGATTTCCTGCTGGCTTTCACCGGCTTGGGGCCGTGCAAGCGCAATCACAAGAAAAATCAGGCCCGTCACCTGCAAGACCACCTGCAGACGCCGGCGAATCAGTGAAACACTCTGGGTCAGATAACCGGCTACCTTTTTTCCGAAGATCTTATTTAATTTTTCTGAGAAAAATTTTTCAAACACTATATACAGTACAGCCAACAGGCCCACAAGTATCAGATAGTAAAAGGCGTTGGGATTTCCCCACTTTAGAAAAACTGTCATTACGGCCCCACCCTCAGCACTGTCAGACTCAGCAACCGGCTGAGTAAAAACAGCATTAAACCCGCAAGCAGAAAATCAGGGAAGAATTCTTCGTACCTGACATATTTGTTGTCGTCGATTTTTGTGGTTTCAAGTTTGTTGATTTCATTGAACACGCCACTGAGTGAATCTTCCTTCGAGGCCCTGAAGTATTTTCCGCCGGTAACTGCCGCCATCTGCGCCAATAATTCGTCGTTTACTGTACTTTCGAAAGGCTGATAACGCTTTACACGGTTGCCGAACAGATCTTGCGAATAAACTGGAATGCGCGTGGGCCCGCTGCGCCCAATGCCTATCGTGTAGATTTTAATTCCGTAGCCTTTGGCAATTTCAAGACCGGTCTCGGGATCAATAATACCAGAGTTGTTCTCGCCGTCGGTCATAAAAATCATCACGCGGGATTTAGCCTGCGAGTCTTTCAGGCGCGCGGCCCCGCTGGCCATTCCTACGCCGATGGCTGTGCCGTCTTTGATGCGGGCCGAAGCGGCGGTTGTGAGCTGTTCGACCCGGTCGAGAATTAACTGATAATCAAGTGTCGGTGGCACGAGTGTAAAGGCTTCACCTGCGAAAATGACGATACCGATACGATCCGACATCCGTTGCTTAACAAAGTTTGCAATTGTCTGTTTGGCAGAATCCAGCCGGTTGTTGGGCTTCATATCTTCAATCAGCATACTGTCTGAAATATCCAGTACAATAACGATATCAAGGCCTTCAAGCGTTCGCTTCACCTGCGAATCGGCCCGTTGCGGCCGCGCCAAGGCCGTAATAAATAAAAGCAATGCACCCAAGAGCAGCGCCTGATTCAGCTTCAGAAAGAGGATGCGTCCGCGATTTTTCCACTTCAGAAAATTCGTCACAGAGCTAATTTTCAGCGAGGCTGCGGATTTATTTCGAATCAGAAGCCAGTAAACAAGCACCAGCCACGGAATCAGCAATGAAAATGCAGCGGGCTGCCCCCACAGATACTGGCTCATGGCGAGTGTCCTTTATGTGAGTTCACATAACGATGCAACTTTTTGATAAATTCGCTTCTGTCGGAAACCGAAAGCTCGCGGTGTTTATGCAGCTCTTCAAATTCGCCAAGAATCTTGTTCAGATTCTGGCGGGTATTTTTGTGTTGCGGAAAATTTCTCCTGAAATATTTTGAAATTCGCTCGTTGTTCAGGTCAAACATCGGCAGTTGATAGGCCCGAAGATTATAAAGCCTGAAGGCGTTTTCAACCTGTTCCAGTGGATAATCGGCTTTTTCGGCCAAACGGATACTTCGATAAAATTGAGTATCGGGCTCGAGTGGAGAATTGTACTTCGTCAGCTTTTCTTTCAGTTTTTTATAGTAAATGCTGCGCCTGACCCGATAAGCCGAGTAACCGGCCAGCAATAGTATCACCAACGACAACAGCAGATAATAGTAAAGCGGCGTATGAATTCCGATCGGTAAAATAGAACCGTAGGCCTCTGGCGGCTTGCCACCCTCAGATGGCTGCAATACTGATTCAACTTTTATAGTAGGGCCCGCGAGCGGTAAATCTGAAGTGCCGTCGGTCAGGACAAGTTCGCTGATATTGTATTCACCGGGCGAATAAATCGTAAAATCCAGTGTAAAGTTACTTTGGGTGCCACTCGAATGCAGTACTTTCAGAATATATTTTTGCGGCTCGGGAAGTTTAAACTCGGCCTTGGCAACATTAATTGACAGGCTTTCACTGCCCGCGCAGCTAAGACTCAGATGCTCTCCGACCGTTATTTTTTCTTTATCGAGACGGCAATTGATCGGGCTCACGTCAGCGGGTCTTCTTTCTTCTGAAAAATGCCATTAGCGCGTGATGATAGTTGTCGTCGGGTGCAAAGTTAAAAGACCGCACACCTGATTTTGCCAGCCGTTTCTGAAAATGTTCAAAGTCATTTTTAAATCTGGATCTCATCTCTTCGCGGAACATTGGATTTGAGGTGTCGACCAGAACTTTTTCGCCGGTTTCAGAATCCTGCAATTCGATAATGCCCACATCCGGAAACAGAAATTCGGTTTCGTCCTGTACGAGGCCGGCAATGACTTCGTGTTTACGTTCAAGCAGGCGCAATGAAACTTCATAATTGGTGTCCTGAAAATCGCTGAGCAGAAAAATCGTTGCGCGTTTTTTCAGAACTCCGCGCAGGTAATCAAGCCCCGCAGAAAGTTTTGTGTGCGTACTTTTCGGTTTGAAGTAAAGCAATTCGCGTAGAATCCGGTAAACCTGGGCGCGGCCTTTTTTCGGCGGAATATACAGTTCGACATCATTTGAAAAAAGGAGAAGTCCGACCTGATCGTTGTTTTTAACCGCACTGAATGCGAGCGTTGCGGCAACATAAGTGAGAGTTTCACCCTTAAAATAATTTTTAGAGCCGTAATCCTGCGAACCACTGATATCAACCGCCAGAATCATGGTGAGTTCACGCTCTTCCTCGTAGTTTTTAATATAGGGTTTTCCGGCTCTGGCCGTCAGCGACCACGAGATCGAACGCACATCATCGCCGGCCACATATTCGCGGAAATCGGCAAAGGTCATCCCCTGCCCTTTGAAATGCGTATGGTACTCGCCCGAGAAAATATTATTCACAATTTTCCGCGTGTCGATTTCTATACGCTTAACTTTTTTTAATATCTCTGCCGGTACTGCCAACTTTTACCCCGAAACCTCAATTGCCGCTAAAACTTCTTTTACGATGTCGTCCTGCTTCAGATTTTCAGCTTCAGCTTCGTACGACAAAATCAAACGATGTCGTAATACTTTATAAACTACAGCTTTAATATCTTCAACTGTCACAAAACCGCGACCGCGCAAAAACGCGTGCGCTTTTGATGCGCGAATAAGACTGAGACTTGCGCGCGGTGAACCACCCACAGTAACAAGTTTATCAAGGCGGCCCAATCCGTACTGGGTTGGATAGCGTGTGGCCATAACCAGATCCACTATATAATTTTTTATTTTTTGATCGACGTAAATCTGATCGACGAGCCCAATTGTATTTAACAGCTGCTCTTTGCTGATCACTTTTTTCAAAACGGGTTTCTGATTAATTCCCATTCGCGAAACAATTTCGAGTTCTTCGGCCTTGGTCGGATAGGTTACATTAATTTTAAACATAAACCGATCCAGTTGGGCTTCGGGTAACGGGTATGTGCCTTCCTGTTCAAGCGGATTCTGGGTTGCAAGTACCAGAAACGGATGATCAAGCTTGTAGGATTCCTCGCCGATCGTAACCTGTTTTTCAGCCATCGCCTCAAGCAAGGCCGACTGCACCTTTGCCGGCGCACGATTGACTTCATCGGCCAAAATTATATTGGCGAAGACCGGACCTTTTTTAACAGTGAAATCACCGCTCTTCGGATTATAAATCATCGTACCAATAAGATCCGTCGGCAATAAGTCCGGCGTAAACTGAATGCGGTGAAAATCAAGTGAAATTGTGTCGGCAAGCGTAGAAATCGTCAGCGTTTTTGCCAGTCCGGGTACGCCCTCAAGCAAGATGTGGCCGCCGGTCAGCAAACCCATGGTAATGCCTTCGATCATTTCCTTTTGCCCCACCACCATTTTGTTCATTTCAACCATCATCTGCGAAACGAATACACTTTGTTCTTTAACGGTTTGATTGAGTTCTGCTAAATCGATGTCTGCCATTATTACTCCCAATATGATTGTGCCTTACTATTCTGTCACAATTAGTCTTGATTTCAACCTCAAGTCGTAAGAATATACATCTCTATGCGTACCTTGACTCAAGTCTGGGTTTTTTTTCTAACCCTGACATTTTTATTTTTGTTGCTCGGTTTTCAGCTAGCGGGACGCCTCGGTTTATTTATTGCTTTTATTGTCAGCTTATTTATCGTTTATGCTACGCTTCATCGGGGGGTAAGACTCTTTAAAAAGAAGCTGAACGCACAACTTTTCTCAGGCAACGATTCATCTGGCTTTCTAACCGAACTCAATGCTCAGAAACTGAAGTTCGGCCTCAGAAAAATTCACGTTTACCGAACCGGTTTTCAAACTCCGCCGCTGGTTTGGCGCAGTCGTTCGACTGAAGGCCACCTTCTCATTAATCAACAACTTCTTGATAACCTGAATGCCCGCGAAATCCGGCTACTTTCGCTGCTTTTACTTTCGCATCTCGAAAAGCGCTCTTTCCTAATCACGCCGATTCTTTCGGTCATCAACCAGAGTTTTTATGGATTAAATATTTTTTCGGCATTGTTGTCTAAAACCGCGGCTTTTTTATTTAAAATTAAACGTGACGTTTTAACGGCCGATGCCAAATTCAAAAGTCAGGCTGACGCTTCGGATTACGAACTGGGTTTTTTCCTAAACAAGCTGCATAATTTTGAATTTCACCATTACAAAAAACAGCTGGGCACTGAATATTTTTCAGTTTTAAGTCTGAAAAAATTTAATTTTTTCGACCAGTACGGAATTCCGAGCTTAAAACTAAGGCTTGAAAAAATAATGGGATTTGCTATTTAATCAGAATCGAAGGGATGTTTAGTGACGACGACTGAAACCGAACCGAAATTAGAAGCCTCACTTTCTTTGCTGGTGATGTCTATTGCCTCAAATGCGATGATGGCCATGGGTTTGACCGCCGACCCGCAAAATGGAAAAATTGAAATCGATAAAAATATGGCGCGCTTTAACATCGACCTATTGCTGGTCATAAAAGATAAAACCAAAAGCAATCTGAACAGCGAAGAAACCGGATTGCTAGATCATATTTTGCAAGATCTTCAACTTAAATTTGTCCAGACCAAATAAAGGAGTTTGTATGAAGAAATATTTTGTCGTATCCATAATCAGCATTACCTTAACAGTACTTTTTTATGTTTCACAAAATTCTGCAATTGCACAGACGAAGACGGCTAGAGTTGCTCAAAACACGTTGCCCCAACAACCGCTTCCAACACTGAAGTTAAATGAACCTTTGCCCGCAAATCTTTTTGTTGAGTTGGCAAAAGCCATAAACCCTTCGGTGGTTAATATCTCGACTTCGGCGTTGGCAAAGCGCGGCCCGAAAGATCCAATGCTTGAAATGCTCGAAAAATTTTACGGCGTTCCGCCGCAAGACGAAGGTGGCTGGTCGAACAAACCCCGCCGCGTTGGCCTCGGAACCGGATTTATTATCCGCGATGACGGCCTGATCGTTACCAATGCCCACGTCATCCGGGATGCCGACCTCATCGAGGTACAACTGACCGAAGGCGCAGACAAGCAGTATAAAGCCGAAGTCATCGGAAGCGATCAGCGCACAGACATCGCGCTGATCAAAATTAAGCCTGACGGTAAATTGCCGGCGGCTAATCTTGGTTCTTCAAAAGATCTCGAAGTCGGCGAATGGGTCGCGGCTTTCGGAAATCCTTATGGCCACGGGCACACCATGACAAAAGGAATAATTTCGTCGAAAGGGCGCGCCATTCAGGAAATAAATAAATTTCCTTTACTGCAGACCGATGCCTCAATCAACCCCGGAAATTCCGGCGGCCCACTCGTTAACTCAAAAGGACAGGTTGTGGGAGTCAATTCGGCAATTGATGCCCGCGCTCAGGGAATCGGCTTTGCAATTCCGATTGATGAGGTTAAATCGATTTTACCTCAGCTTGAACAAAACGGGAAAATCCGCAAAGGCTATCTGGGTATCGGCCCGCAGGATCTCGACAGTCAGACCGCGATGTTCTTAGGAATGGAAGAGGAATACCGCGGCTCGGTTATTGTAAATGTGCAGCCGAACGGGCCGGCCGATAAAGCCGGATTAAAAATTTACGACGTCATTACCGAAGTCGATGGTCAGAAAATCAAGAACGCACAGGCTCTAATCGATATCATTTC
>JANOJH010000272.1:0-1044 GCA_031408135.1 Bdellovibrio sp.
ACTCATGCTTCAGTCGAAACTGAATGACTTCGAATTGTAAGGCTCCCACCGTTCCAATTACTTTCTTCTTGCCTAATTCATAGGTGAACATTTGGGCAACACCTTCTTCCATCAACTGTAGCAATCCTTTTTCCAATTGCTTGGTTTTCATCGCATCTTTATTGATCACTTCCTTAAAGATTTCTGGCGAGAAGCTAGGGATGCCGGTATAAATTCCTTTTTCACCTTCCGTAAGTGAGTCACCGATTTTCAAATTCCCGGTATCGAATAATCCAACAATATCACCAGGCCAGGCTTCATCTACTGTTTCACGGTCTTGTGCCATAAAAGCCGTAGCGTTTGAAAAACGGATATTTTTTTCTTGTCGCACGTGCAAATAGTTAGTGCCCCGCTCAAATTTTCCTGAGCATACACGCAAAAAGGCAATTCGGTTTCTATGTTTGGGATCCATGTTGGCATGAATCTTAAAAATAAAACCACTGAATTTGGTCTCTGCCGGCTTTACAATTCGCAAAGTAGTTTCTCGTGGGATAGGTGGAGGGGCTATTCGAATAAATGTATCCAGCAATTCTTTAACTCCAAAATTATTCACTGCGCTTCCAAAAAATACCGGAGCAACTTTTCCATCTAGGTAATCTTGAACATCCAATTCAGGATAAACGCCATTGAGCAATTCCACATCCGTACGCAGTTGCTTCGCATTGTTCTCTCCTACATATTGTTCCAGAATAGGATCATTGATATCTGTAATCTCTATTCCTTCTTCAATTGTGGTTTTGCTTGGCGCAAAAAGTTTGAGGCTTTTTTCATATAAACTATAAACACCCTTAAAAGATTTTCCCATGCTGATAGGCCAACTCAGCGGATGCACTTTGATGCGAAGCTTTGCTTCTATTTCATCTAACAAGTCAAATGGATCCTGGCCTTCGCGATCAAGTTTGTTGATAAAGCACAGAACAGGGGTATTACGCATACGGCAGACCTCCATAAGTTTTTCGGTCTGCATCTCCACACCTTTCACGCAATCTACTACCATGATTACAC
>JANOJH010000816.1:0-1263 GCA_031408135.1 Bdellovibrio sp.
TGCTCACTTCATTGCGCTGTGTTTCTGCTGTGGTCTGTTCCAGTAAATTTGTTTCACCCGTTTTGTAGCGCAGCGATGCTGATTTAAGAAAGCCATTGAAGATACTGTCTTGCTGCAGCAGCAATTCATGCCTCGCCTGAACGAACGAAAGTTGATTGTAGGTTTGTTTTACCTGATAAACTAATTCATTCTCAGAAGTAGCTTTTTTTAATTCAGAGGAAACGACCAACGATCTGTTCAACGCACCCTGGCTGCCCAATGCGGCAAAAGGTATGGTTTGTGAAATAGTAATGTTATTATCGTTTTTGGGAAACCCGTTGTACTGTCCGTAGATCAAGGAGACGTTTGTCTTGGGCAAATCGAAGGCTGTTTTTTTCAATTGCTTTTGAGCCGCCACTTCATAAGCAGCAGCTCTAATACCCAGATTATTTTTTAAGGCGAGATCAACGGCTTCTTGTGCAGACAGTTTTTCAGACTGTGCAAAACCTGCCAGCGCGGAAAAGATTAGCAGCGTGATGATTACTATTCTCATAATGTAGAATCGTTTAATTTCTTAGAACCAAAACTTTCAAAATAAATGTAGAGGCAAGGCAGCACAATGAGTGTGAGTAAGGTTGAGCTTATCAACCCTCCGATTACAACAGTTGCCAGTGGTTTTTGTACTTCTGCTCCTGCACTGGTGGCCAATGCCATTGGCAAAAATCCAAGGGAGGCAACAGCTGCCGTCAACAGAACTGGCCGAAGGCGCACTGAAGTTGCTTTTAGTACAATGTCGTGTAAGTCGCTCATCCCATCTTTTCTTAATCGATTGAACTCAGCGATGAGGACGATGCCATTCAATACGGCTACACCAAATAAGGCGATGAATCCGATGCCTGCTGAAATGCTAAATGGCATTCCGCGCAA
Organism: Bdellovibrio sp.; assembly: GCA_031408135.1. Classification (GTDB taxonomy): domain Bacteria; phylum Bdellovibrionota; class Bdellovibrionia; order Bdellovibrionales; family Bdellovibrionaceae; genus Pseudobdellovibrio. The sequence continues at coordinate 907 of JANOJH010000816.1, forward strand.
CATCAACGCAAGCACACCGCCTATGGCCGACATGGGAATGGAAGTGAAGATGAGTATGGATTGTTTGATGGAGTGAAACGTAAAAAACAGCAAGAGAAATATGAGCAACAATGCTACAGGCACGGCAATGGATAATCGTGCCTTTGCCTTCTCCAGATTTTCAAACTGGCCTCCATACGTTGGATAATACCCGGGCGGAAATTTAATTTGTTGTTCTATCTTTTGTTGAATTTCTTTCACCACACTGGCAATGTCTCTTCCGGAAATATTGAAACCAACAATAACCCTTCGTTTGGCTGCCTCTCGCTGAATCTGATTTGGGCCAACTTTGAATTCAACATCGGCCAATTGCTTGAG
>JANOJH010000819.1:0-2236 GCA_031408135.1 Bdellovibrio sp.
TTATTAAACTTCTTCCGATTCGCATCAACGGGTTTTGCTTTCGTCGATTTATGACGAACCTCACTGCGCCGCTGAATTTCTTCAGGCAGATCCTGCAGGAATACCCGTTGCGTAGCCGCTTCGTTTAAGAAGACCATCTGGGCGCGGTCTAAGGTGCCAATGCGCAGTTTGCCGATGGCAACGCGATAAAGTTTTAAAACGTCGAAGCCGATTTTTTTGAACTGGATTTGGTCATTTTAATTTTTTCAACGTGTTTGGCTTTAACACGACCACCGGGGATCGAAACCCCATCGTTAGTGAGAACGGTGGGACCTCAACGCTGCAGATAATTTTTTTGAGAAAACACCCTGCATGGGCACTTGACGTCACTGAGCAGGGTTGGGATCTGAGTTTATAGCTGCTTCAATCATACGGTGAAAAACTAGACCGCGACTTTTTGATGTCCGGCGGTTGAATCTAAAAACAAATTCATCCAAGTAAGTTTGTAAATTTTCTTTATTTATTCGACCGTGATATGTTCCGTAGTACCAGCGCTTAAGTAACGATACTGATCTGTGTAGACGAGGCAAAAGCCGCTCGTCGTTACCATCAACTTCTTCCCAAGAATAGGGTTTCTTTTGCGGCTCATGTTGATAGCCTTTTTTAACTATTGTTGGATAGCTTTTGTGACGATCTGACACGATTGTCGAACCTGGTTTTATCACAGTTTTAATAAATCCTTGAATGTCTGCACTACTACGACTTTGAATATGCAGTAATCTAATTCTTCCCGTGGCTAAACCTCGCTTCTCGGCAGCTACAGCTATGATTTCCTTATTGTTTTTGCCGCCCAAAAAAGCCTCGTCAACCTCAATAATTCCATCCAAAAGAGAGCGCCCGGACTGCGCTATACAAGATCTTAGTTTTGATAAAACTTTACCGGCTGTTCGATAGCTGCCAATTCCAAAATTTTGTTGAAGGGCCAATGCGCTGACACCATTTTTTTGACCCATAAACCACCAAATAATTTGGAACCACAAAGTCAGCGGAAGTTTTGTATCCTGAAACAATGTTCCTGCCAAAACACGATTTCTAGTTTTGCATTTTGAACAAATCCACTGACGCTGCTTGGATTTCCAAAACTCTTTTGAACTGCAGTTTGAACATGTAAAGCCATCTGGCCAACGCACAGAAGCTAGGTATTCAAAGCAATCATCTTCACTAAATTTTAGTAATTTACGATAGTCTTTTGGATACTCCATACCCAATATGTTCGTTTATATGATTAGTGACGTCAAGTGCCCATGCAGGGAATTTTAACTTAACTATCTGAACTTATTAATGATTATAAAAAAAGAGCCACATTGCTGCGGCTTTAAAATAAACTTGGAGGTGACGGAGGGACTTGAACCCCCGTACAAGCTTTTGCAGAGCCTTACCTAGCCACTCGGTCACGTCACCATTCAGAAGTACCGACTAATCTAAGAGAACCGGCTTTTTAAGTCAACCCCTCGTCGCTTGATCCTTGAGCATTTTAAAATAAAAAAAGGGTCTGTTTCCAGACCCTTTCATCAATGAGCTTTAAAAAATTAAGCTGATTAGTTTTGTGCTCGGATAAAGCCACCGTCAACGTTGAACGTTGCGGTTGCTGTTTCTTGTTGACGAGAAAGGCTTGAAACGCCGGTTACTTTGTAAGTGAGAGTTCCATCCAAATGAGGAATATCCATTGTTGTCATGCACTTTGATTGTGTGAAATCTTCAACGGTTACGACTTCATAAACAGTGCTTTTTACATTTGCAGGCGTTACTGCGATGTATTTAACAGAACATTCTGTCTGAATTACGCGGATAACTTGTAAGTTAATTTGTACCGGTGCTGGCATCATCATAGCGCATATTCTGTTAGGCCCGCAAAAAGGCATCTTTTTTGTTAACATCAATCGAAGTGACTTATTATTAAAAGTTACATCGGCTGAACTGATTGAGCTGAAACGTGGATTGATCGTCGTCATGTTTCTGGTAACTCCGTTCACCTGCAAATTTGCAAAAATCGGTGCTGAGTTCTGCAAGCCGTGTTGCTCGACTTGAGCCTCCTGTGCATAGGCGATTCCGGATAAAAGCGATAATAATACGATAATTGATTTCATTTGTTTTCCTTTATTTTTTGTTGTTGGAGAGCTTTTAGACCAGAACGATCATTAAAAACAATTATTTATAATTATAACTTAGCATCAGTTTTTCTAATGCTAAGTGGTTC
>JANOJH010000856.1:0-6684 GCA_031408135.1 Bdellovibrio sp.
GATAAAAGGTATTCACCAGTACGCCCGGATTTACATGAAAGGTCATTCGCAATATCAGAGCCTGAAATTCAGGGCCGATGAAATAATGAGCCTTTGTATTCATCTGAAAGTTCCGATTTTCGCGACGTTAAATTTTATAAACAGATCGAAACTGATGAGTGCTGAGATTGTATCTTTGGCACAAAGCGCAGCTGCTCAGAATCCACAGGGCATTGTAAAAACCCATGCGTATTTAATGTGATTATTCCGGCCCGTGATTTCACACCTCTTATCGGTAAAGATGTTTTTGTAGCCGAAGGCGCACGCATTATCGGCGATGTTCGTATCGGTGATAAGGCTTCAATTTGGTTCAATACCACTCTTCGCGGCGACGTTATGCCGATTATAATCGGTAGTGAAACCAATATTCAGGACGGCAGCGTGCTGCACGGAACATTCGGTAAATACTCCTGTGAGGTCGGAAATCGCGTAACCATCGGGCACAATGTGATTTTACATGGTTGCAAAATAGGCAGCGGTTCACTGATCGGAATGGGTTCTATTATCATGGATGGAGCTGAGATCGGTGAGCATTCGGTTGTTGGTGCCGGCAGCCTCGTGACTGAGGGTAAGAAATTTCCGCCACGCTCACTTATTGTCGGCAGGCCGGCTGCTCTAAAAAGACCACTAAATGAAGAAGAGTTGCAATTCTTGGAGCAGTCAGCCGATAATTATCTTCTCTATAAAACGTGGTACAAATAAGTTACTCTAAAAATCAATTTCATGAGGGGGCTCTAAATGAATTCTGGTTTCCAATCCGGCTTTGAATTGGCTCTGACCTTTGACGATATTTTACTGATTCCGCAGTATTCTGAAATAGTTCCTACCGAAGTTGTGCCCTCAACATTTTTTGCCAATAATCTTTATCTGAATTCACCGCTGATTTCGGCTGCGATGGATACCGTAACCGAAAATAAAATTGCGCGGATCATGGCGCAAAACGGTGGCCTCGGTATTTTACATAAAAATATGTCGATTGAAGATCAGGCCTTCGAAGTTGAAAAAGTAAAAAAATATGAAAGCGGGATGATTCAGGATCCGATTACACTTTCTCCCGATCATTATGTCAGTGAAGCCCTGCAGGTGATGAGTAAGTACTCGATCAGTGGCGTGCCGATTACTTCGCAGGGAAAGCTCGTTGGTATTTTAACAAATCGCGATCTGCGTTTTGAAACGAATGTCAGTCAGCCGATAAAAAATATCATGACCAAAGAAAATCTGGTAACGGCAGGTGAAGGCACAACGTTGGAACAAGCCAAAAAGATTTTGCAGAAGCACCGGATCGAAAAGTTGCCGGTCATCGATAAGGAAGGCCGCTTAAAGGGTCTGATTACCATTAAAGATATTGAAAAGGCCGAAGCTTATCCGCAGGCCACAAAAGATTCCAAAGGTCGGTTAGTGACCGGTGCCGCAGTTGGCGTGAGTGCAGATTCACCTGAAAGAGTTGATGCACTTATGGCCGCGCGTGCCGATATCATTTGTATCGACACCGCTCACGGGCACTCAAAAAATGTGATCAATATGGTAAAGCATGTTCGGAGTAAATTTAAAGATGTCATTATCGTTGCCGGTAATGTTGTAACAGCAGAAGGCACTGAAGAACTGATTAAAGCCGGCGCCGATGTTGTTAAAGTCGGAGTAGGGCCGGGCAGTATCTGTACCACGCGCGTGGTTGCCGGCGTGGGCGTTCCACAGATTTCCGCAATTATGAAATGTGCGGCGGCGGCAAAAAAACACGGTAAAACAATTATTGCCGATGGCGGAATTAAATTCTCTGGCGATATCGCGAAAGCTCTCGCGCTTGGTGCAAACACAGTTATGATCGGTAACTTACTTGCCGGGGCTGAAGAATCACCAGGCGAAACGATTCTCTATCAAGGCCGAACTTATAAAATGTATCGTGGAATGGGTTCGATCGGCGCCATGGAAAAAGGTTCGAAAGACCGCTACGGTCAGACCGATACTTATGACCTAGATAAACTTGTACCGGAAGGAATCGAAGGTAAAGTTCCGTATAAAGGCAATGCCAGTGGAATTATTCACCAGTTGGTAGGCGGGTTGAAATCCGGCATGGGCTATCTTGGTGCACGCAGTATTGAAGAATTGCAGGCTAAGGCTAAGTTTGTACAAATTACCGGCCAAGGTCTGAAAGAATCTCACGTGCATGACGTCAGTATTACCAAAGAAGCGCCGAACTACCGTTTAGAGTAAAGGGATTTAATGAGCACGACACGCCAGGGTTTTTTAATTTTAGACTTCGGTTCGCAGGTCACAATGCTGATTGCAAGACGACTGCGTGAACTCGGATATTATTCTGAAGTTAAAGCCTTTAATGAACCAATTGAAAATATCAGAAAATTTAATCCGGATGGCATTATTCTGAGCGGCGGGCCCAATTCCGTTTATGACGAAAAAAGCCCGAAACGCGATGTTAACGAACTTTTGGGCATAGCACCTGTTCTTGGAATCTGTTACGGCATGCAATTGCTGGCGCATCAGCTTGAAGGTAAAGTTGAAAAGGGTACAACCCGCGAATACGGCCTAACCGAAATCTGCTGGGACGAAGTCGTGCACCGCGATTTAAAAATGGGCTGGCCGATAAAACATAAAATCTGGATGAGCCACGGCGATGTGGTCACAAAAATTCCTGCAGGTAGCCAAGAACTTCTGCGTTCAGCAAAACATATCGCTGGATTTGTTTCAGAAAAATTCATGGGACTGCAGTACCACCCGGAAGTTTCTCATTCTGAATACGGCACTGAATTCTTAAGATTTTTTGCAGACTGGTGTAAAGCCAAGCCCACATGGAAACACGAACAGGTGCTGGCCGCCGCAGAAAAGTATGTTACATTAAAAGTTGCTCCCGGTGAACACGTTCTTTGTGCGCTAAGCGGTGGGGTGGATTCTTCGGTTGTTGCAACCTTACTTACCAAAGTGCTTGGGAGTAATCGGGTGCACTGTGTGTTCGTCAATAACGGGTTACTGCGGTTGAATGAATTTGAAACGGTCTTAAGCAGTTATAAAAAAATCGGACTGAATGTCATCGGTGTTGATGCCGAGAATACTTTTCTAACCGGCCTAAAAGGCTTAAGCGATCCTGAAAAGAAGCGTAAAAAAATTGGTGAATTGTTTATTCAGATTTTTGAAGAAACGATAAATAAAGAATTAATTTCGCATAAAGATAAAATAAAATATCTTGCGCAGGGAACATTATATCCAGATGTGATCGAAAGTGTTTCTTCGCTTGGCGGCAGCCAGACAATTAAATCGCATCACAATGTGGGTGGGCTTCCTGAAAAAATGAAATTAAGTCTTGTTGAGCCGGTTCGTAATTTATTTAAGGATGAAGTACGCAGACTGGGTGAAGATTTGGGCCTCGCGCACGAATTTATTTCGCGCCACCCGTTCCCGGGGCCGGGGCTTGCCATCCGGATTCTTGGCGAAGTAACTCCGGAAAAACTGGCGGTGGTTAAAAAAGCCGATGCGGTTTTTATCGAGGCTTTGCGAACTGAGGGTCTGTATCATAAGATTTGGCAGGCATTTTGTGTGTTGTTACCGGTGCATACCGTTGGTGTGCAGGGCGATGGCCGCACCTATGAAAACGTTCTGGCATTACGAGCGGTTACTTCAGTTGACGGTATGACCGCAGACTGGTTTGATTTTGACGCCAAATTTATGCGAAAAGTTTCAAATGAAATAACCAATCAGGTGCGGGGAATTAACCGCATCGTTTACGATGTAACAAGCAAACCGCCCGCAACGATTGAGTGGGAGTAGTTTTTGAGTTTTGTTCATCTGCACACGCATTCAGAATATTCATTACTTGATGCCGCCTGCCGGATTAAAGCTATTGCGAAAAAAGCTGCGGAATATCAAATGCCTGCAGCCGCCTTAACTGATAACGGTAATATGTTCGGTGCAATCGAGTTCTATTTTGCCTGTAAAGATGCGGGCATAAAACCTATTATCGGTTTAGACGCTTATATGGCTCCGCATTCGAGATTAGAAAAAAAACAGGATCCTAATCAGAAGTTTTCTGAAATTGCTTTAGGCCCCAAAAGATTAGTGCTGCTGGCCCAGAATATTTCGGGTTATCAGAATTTATGTAAACTAAGCTCGATAGGTTATCAAGAGGGATTCTACTGGAAGCCCCGTATCGATAATGAGGTTCTGAAAGAGCATAATGCCAATTTGATTTGTCTTACCGGCGGCTACCGCGGTGAATTGGCCGATACCTTCTTAAAAGAAGGGCCAGAGGCGGCTTTAAAAAGAATAAAAGAGCTCAAAGAAATTTTTGACGACCGACTTTATCTCGAAATGTGCAAGACGCGTCCTGAATGGGATGCCATTAATAAATTTATTATTGAAGCTTCAAAGATTCTGAAAGTTCCGCTTGTGGCCACCAATGATGTGCATTACTTAAGTGCTGACGATCAAATTGCCCAGGAAGTTCTGGTTTGTATCGGGTCGAACAAAATGCTCTCGGATGATTCAAGATTTAAGCTGGGGAGCTCGGAATTTTATTATAAGTCGCCGGAAAAAATGCAGTCGCTGTTTAAAGACACTCCGGAGGCGGTAGCCAATACATTAGAAATTGCAAGTCGCTGTGATATTAAATTCAATTTAAAAGACGCTAAGGGTAAAGCAATTTATCATTTGCCGAGTTTTCCCACCACTGAAGGCCGCTCTGTTTTTGAAGAAATCAAATATCGATCGGACATCGGTTTAGAGAACAGATTTGAAGAGATGCTGGCCCACGGTCAGGATTTGGCTCCGGATAAGAAAAAAGTTTATTATGATAGATTGAATTTTGAATTGAATGTCATTGATCGGATGGGTTTCAATGGTTACTTCTTAATCGTTCAGGATTTTATCAACTGGGCAAAAAACAATGATATTCCGGTAGGGCCGGGACGGGGATCGGGTGCGGGCTCGCTTGTAGCCTACAGTTTACGGATTACCGATCTGGATCCATTACCCTACTCGCTGCTGTTCGAGAGATTTTTAAATCCAGAACGGGTTTCAATGCCCGATTTCGATATCGATTTCTGTCAGGATCGAAGGCAGGAAGTTATTCAATATGTAACTAAAAAGTACGGTGCTGTATCGGTTTCGCAAATTATTACTTTTGGTAAATTACAGACTCGGGCCGCGATAAAAGATGTGGGCCGCGTGCTGGGGATGACATTCGCTGAAGTGGATGCGGTTTCGAAGTTAATTCCCGACAAGCTTGGCGTCACACTGACAGACTCACTTGAAATGGAACCTCGGATCCGCGAAATGATGGATCTGAACCCGACAGTTGAAACTTTGATCGGTCTTGCGCTGCGAGTGGAAGGAATGGTCCGCCATGCGGGTATTCATGCGGCTGGTGTTATTATTGCCGACGGAAATCTAACGGCTCACGCGCCTATGTATAAGGGCGCCGATGATGAAAACGTTGTTCAATATGACATGAAGCATGCGGAGAAGATCGGCCTGATAAAGTTCGATTTTCTTGGGTTAAAAACTCTTACTCATATCAATCAGGCATTAAAAATCATTGAAAAAAATCGCAGTATTAAAATTTTAGAAAAAGATATCAACATTAATGATCCCAAAATTTATGAACTTCTTTCAAAGGGTGATACCGGCGGGATTTTTCAGTTCGAGGGTGAAGGTATCACGGATGCCACTCGTCGAATAAAACCCTCAAGTTTTGCGGATATTACCGCGATCAATGCTCTATACCGTCCGGGTCCGATGGCAAATATTCCTGAATTTACTAAACGTAAACATGGAGAAAGTCCGGTTGAGTATTTGTTGCCTGAAACCAAACAGATCTTGGAGGAAACTTACGGGATTATGGTTTACCAAGAGCAGGTTATGGGTATTGCGTCTACGATTTCCGGCTACAGTCTGGGTGAAGCCGATATGCTTCGGCGGGCCATGGGTAAAAAAATTAAAGAAGAAATGGATCAGCAGCGGGTACGCTTTATTAAGGGTGCGACGGATCGTGGTCACGATCAGAAAAAATCAGAAGAGTTATTTGAACTTATGTTTAAGTTTGCTGACTACGGATTCAATAAATCTCACGCTGCGGCCTATTGTGTAATTACAGCGCAAACAGCGTGGATCAAACATTATTATCCGGCTGAGTTTTTTGCAGCACTTCTTTCAACTGAAGTGGGCGACACCGATAAAGTTGTTAAATATGTTAAAGATGCGCAGAAACGCGGATTAAAGGTCAGACCACCGCACATTAATTTTTCGGATTACCTGTTTACCGCAAATCAAGACGAAATTTATTTTGGTCTTGGTGGTATTAAAGGTGTCGGGCAGGCGGCCGTTGAAGCGATTCTCGAGGCTCGAACTCAACTGCCTGACCAAAAATTTACTTCGGTCGAAGAATTTTTTAATGCTGTTGATCTCAGGCGCGTAAATAAGAAAGTTATAGAAAATCTGATTAAAGCCGGTGCATTTGATGACTTCGGCTATCATCGTGCCCAACTGTATATCGGTTATCCGCAGTTTCTCGAACGCGCAGTCGAAACCCAGAAAGATAAGGCCCTGGGCCAAGTATCACTGTTTGACATGAGCTCCGTTGATGAAACAAAAGTTGTACTGGTTAAAACCCCGCAATGGACGCGCATTCAGTCTTTGTCG
>JANOJH010000883.1:0-1286 GCA_031408135.1 Bdellovibrio sp.
AATTTCGGAACCCAATTAGGACTATTGTAAAAAACAGAAATGATTTCATTGTCGATATTTAGTTAATCGAAAAAAGTTAATAGTTAATAGGAAGGCCACATCTACAATTAACTATTAACTATTAACCTACTTCTTTTTAATAAGTGCCATATAAAATCCATCAAACCCATCCGAAGGCCAAACTCTCTTCTCTTCCATCAATTCAAACTTGCCTTCTGATTCCGCTATAAACTTTTGTACCTGATCTTCATTCTCTGTATGTAAAATGCTGCAGGTAGAATATACCATCATCCCACCAGGTTTTATCATCAAGCTATAATCTTTTAAAATATGTTGTTGCAATTCTTTAACCCGGTCGATAAAATCCATATTAAGTTTCCACTTAGCATCCGGATTTCTTTTTAACACACCTAAACCAGAACAAGGAACATCCAGCAATAAACGATCTGCCGAATTTTCCAGCCTCTTAATTGTTTTTGACGATTCAATCAAACGTGGTTCAATGTTGGCAACGCCCGCCCTGCGCGCACGCTTTTTCAGTTCATCCAACTTCCATTGTTCGGTGTCCATGGCAATGATGCGGCCTTTGTTTTGCATCAAGGCAGCGAGGTGAAGTGTTTTTCCACCACCACCAGCGCAGGCATCAATCACACGCATGCCCGGCTCCACCTTTAAATAAGGAGCAATGAGCTGTGAGCCGGCATCCTGCACTTCAAAGAGCCCGTCTTTAAATTGTTGACGTGTGAAAATATTTTGACGTTCTTCTAATATCAACGCATCCGGATATTCTTTCGGAGCTTCTGTAATAATTTCTTCAACGTTCAATTGTGTTTGTAACTCCTTACGGGAAACTTTTAAAGTATTGACACGCAGCACAACGCTGGCTTCCTGATTAAGAGCTTCCAATTCACTTTCCCATCTGTCTCCAACTTCCTTTTCACCAAGCTCATCCATCCAATCAGGAATAGATTCACGCACCTTTCGCGTGGTTTTCATTTGCTCGTAAGCCGCTACAATTTTTTTCTGATTCAATCCCTGAAGTTCTTCCCAATCGGGCAACTCCGTTTTGTTCCAAATGCACCACACTCCAAAAAGTTTCCAATAATCGCCTTCTTCAGAAGCAGCCAACTCTTTAAATAGTCGATACCAACGCACAATATCATAGGTGGTTTCCGCAATAAACCTTCTGTCGCGGGCACCCCACTTGGGGTTACTCTTCAAGACTTTTTCAATGACTTTATCGGCATACTTATTATCTTGAAAGATGGCTTGTAAGTTTTCGATAA
>JANOJH010000026.1:0-17534 GCA_031408135.1 Bdellovibrio sp.
TAATAGCAGGACTTACGCTTGGCTATCTGCTTCTTAAGTCAGTGATAATTTATTTTGTTGGTCGGTTGTTTAAAATGAATCACCAGAATTCAAAATTGATGGCAGTAACAATTTCGCAGGGCGGAGAGTTTGCGTTTGTAATTTTCAGTATGGGATTGCAACTGACATTGGTTGCATCTGATACTCTGAGTATTTTAACTCTGGTAATTACGGCGTCGATGGCATTGAGTCCGGTTATCAGTTTAGCTGATGAAAAACTGACTCGTCTTTTATCCCGGAACGTTGAGCCCGAGTTTGACAAGATCGAAGGCGAAAAGCCCGATGTCATAATTGCCGGTTTCGGCAGATTCGGTCAAATTTTCGGGCGTATTTTGCGTGCGCAGGAAATTCCGTTTGTGGCCATCGACCATGATGCCGATCAGATTGATTTAGTAAGGCGATTTGGCAGGAAAGTTTATTACGGCGATGCCTCCCGCAAAGATATTCTGGAAGCGGCCGGGGCGGCCACTGCAAAATATTTTATTTTGGCCATTGATGATGTTCAACTTTCAATTAAGACGGCGGAAACAATCAAATCGAACTTTCCAAATCTTAAAATATTCGCGCGGGCACGAAACCGCGGTCATGTGTTTGATTTAATGGCGCTCGATGTGACAAACATTAAGCGCGAAACTTTTGATTCAAGCGTGTATTTCGTGCGCGACCTGCTTGTCGATATGGGTTTTAAAGAAGACCTTGCCAGTCGCATCGTTGATAAATTCAGAATTCATGATGAGATTATGATGAAAAAGCAGTTTGAGGTCAGAGGCGATGACCCATCCATGCTTTCAGTTTCGCAGCAGGGTGTTGAGCAACTGGCGCAGGTACTTCGTGATGAGAGTATTCAGTCGAATATCTGAAATGGCTAGCTTATTGCCTCCGGCACTAATGATTTCTCTGTCAGAAAAACCGGATTAAAAATTTTTGACTGGTAACGGGTTGCAGAGTCGCAAAGAATGGTGAAAATTCTTTTTTTTGTATTTTTATTTTCGAGTGCGTATTTATAACAGGCAAAAACATTCAGCGCAGAAGACGTTCCGACCAATAGTCCATCGTGTTTTGCCAAGTGGTAAAGCATGGAGATCATCTCTTGATCGGAAACCTGCACAGCTTCATCGATGACGGCCAGTTTATAGTTGGCCGTTAGGCGCATAATACCGATACCTTCAGTAATTGATGAGCCGGTCGCGATGAACTGACCGGTTTTGAAATGGGAATAAAGGCCCGAGCCCATCGGATCAACTAACCGAATGTGAACGGATTTATTTCTTTCTTTTAAATACTGAGACACACCGGCTAGCGTGCCGCCGGTTCCGCAAGCCGAAACGAAAGCATCGATCTTGCCGGAACTTTGCTCCCAGATTTCGGGCCCGGTGGTTTCATAATGTTTTTTATAATTAGCCGGATTTTCAAACTGGTTTGCCCAAAACGCCGTTGGATTGCCAGCGGCCAGTCGTCTGGCGGTGTGGTAAAAATGATTTTCATTGGCAAACGGGCAGGGTTCTACTGTGAGCAGATCCACGCCTAAAGCTGTAAGTGCGTCGTATTTTTCTTGGGCCTGATTGTTAGGCATGACAATGGAACAGCGATAACTCTTTTGTGCGGCAATCGTAGCCAGGCCGATCCCGGTATTGCCGGCGGTACCTTCAACAATTGTATAGCCCGGTTTAAGTAGGCCGTCTTTTTCGGCCTGCTCAATTATTCCTAGCGCCGTTCTGTCTTTTACGCTTCCGCCGGGATTTAAAAACTCAGCTTTGCCGAAAATTTCACAGCCCGACATTTCGGACAGACTTTTTATTTTTATCATCGGAGTTTGGCCGATGGCCTGAGAAACGGTTCCGGTTAACATAGTTGATTTTCGATTGTTGTGACCAAAGATTAAAACCGAACCTGAACTTCGTAACGACGATTCTTCGCTTTTTTTGCTTCGGTGTTGTCACTGCTTACACCCTGGCCAACTAATTCTTTAACCATAATTGTCCTTTTTGATAAATTAATAGTGAAAACATTATGGTAAAATGGGGCTTTGGCAGTCAAGGAAGAATGTGACTTTCGTCAAGCATGGCTTCGGCGTTTTCACACATTGCATCTCGGGGCGGCGGATGTTACGGAAACAGCCTAATTTAAAACTCGACGCTCAAACCCACCGAACGGTAGGAATGCGTGGAGTCCTGTTCTTCGAATTCACCTGAACGGTAAACATGCATGAGCGACAGGTTGTAGCGTCGCCGCTTCTGAAGAGTAGGAAGCCCAATACCCACGGCACCGAAAGTGACCCATGGGCGGCGGGTAACACGATGACTTTCGTGAAACAAATTTCCGTCCAGCGAAAAGTCATAGCGAATATATTTAACTCCCAGAATTGTAAAGAAGTGAATGCCGATTGCATTGGGGCCGGAGTTGTCTTCGGTATCTAGGTCGGGTGAGCGGCTTTCTTCGCCTGGCCGGATTGCAAAACTGCCGAAGTTATTCGGCAGATTCCAGCCGACGCGGCCTTCAATTTGATAGTTGGCGGACGTTTCGATATTTCCGATTTGCAAACCGATCGCATTGATTATGTCGTAAGTAAATCCGGGGGTGATCGGTTCGGTGCCCTTGTATTTTTTGAATTTCTTTTCAATTGAAAACCCGAACGCGGGTTCGTTGGAAAGCTGATTATCCCAACCGAGAAATCGGGTATCGCCAAAAATATCATGCACGAAATTCTGCGTTTCTCTTGCGAAAGATAACGGACCGATTGCTCCAAGCGTAATTTCGCGCGAATCAAAGACTTCAAATATGCTACTGTGAAGCGTGTGCCGCTGATTAAGCGCCATAGCTGCATAGATGAGCCCTGCGTAAGGCCGATCATTAACAATGAGGGCTTGCCTGAAAGGATTTCCTGGCGTGTATATCGCCTGCCCGAAGTTAACTACAACTGTGTGTGGTTGCTGATCACTTTCTTCAGGCGCCCAGAAGCCGGGAGTCAAAAATGTGATGAGCTTAGAATGCATCCTCACCAGGAATGGCTGACATTCGGTCTGAGTGTAATTTTTGATGTCGTGCGATTCAAGTGTTAGGGCCATGCCGTGGGAGTAATTGCGGTCGGTTTTTGCGAACGCATCGTTTTCAACTCGTAAAGAAACTCCGCGTAGCCGGATTTTTCCGGAATTGCCACAGGAGAGCACCGTGCCGTTTGCAGCGGCCAATTGAAGTAAGATAAATACAAATGCAAACAGCTTTGCCATTATAGATGAACAAGCAGGTCTTGTGCCTCGATTCGCAAACTAAAATGAGGCGTCTATTTTAGAGTGCCATGAAGCAGTGCACCTTTGCTACAATGTTGCGGTTGCTCTTGCCGTTGGTAGTCTCGATGAATTATTGTACGCTTCTAACCGAACTACAGGAGAAACCATGAACTTTTTTATCAGCATCTTGGCTTTAGTAACGATCGTTTCAACAAATGTATTCGCTCAGTACAACAACACTGAAATTTCCGGAAAATTGGGAATGTCTGCAGGAGCGGTAAATCTCGGCGCTGATTACGTAAATCTCAAAGGTGATTACGGTTACGGTGGTTATGTTTTTATTCAGTCGTCACGCGATCGTTCCGGTTTTCCGGTTGTTAATGGTGTAACGGCATTAGGTGGGATGTTCAAACTTATCCTCGTTGAGAAAAGTAGTATCAAGGCTTACATTGCCCCGGGCGTAGGTATAGCGATGGTGAAAGACGGCTCGATCAACGGTTTAGGAAGAAGATCTGATGAAACTGTGATCGGCACTACCTTAAAGATCGGTGTACAGATCATTCGCGATCGGAATTTTTCAATCGGTATTGAACAAATGCACCTTTCAAACTGGTTGAATGACAACCTGAATAGCTTTGCCGGACCTGGTGAGTATTATTCAGTTGTTGGTTCTTGGACTTATTAAACCAAATACTTGCTGCTGTTGGTGCTGTCTTGACATTAGGTCTAACAGCATCAGATTTAAAAAATGCAGCCTGAACCCGTTGAACAATTAATTGAAGAAAAACGCCTCGTAGGCACTCTTATTACGGGAAGACCGTCTGTAGATGCCTTCATTATTGCGACAGCCGTAGCACTCTTTTCAGTTGTTATGACACTTTTATACTGGAGCGGCCCGCAATGGCTGGCCGATCTGTTGCCAGCGGTGCAGGCGCCGGTTTTTAAACAGGGCCAACTCTGGCGCATTTTTACCGCAACCTTTGTACACGCCGACCTTGAACACCTGCTTTCAAATATTTACATGTTATGGATTTTCGGATTTTTTGTTTTTGGTTATTTTGGGTTTAGTGTGTTTCCGGTTGTCAGTTTTTTTCTGGCGGGAGTCGTGAACGCGCTGGCTATTCTGACCTACGCGCCTGAGACCCGTCTGCTTGGCGCATCGGGGCTGGTGTATATTTTAGGGGGCTTCTGGCTGACCCTTTATCCGTTGGTTCAGCGTCAGTATTCGGTCGGTAGCCGATTATTAAGAGTAACCGGAATCGCACTTGTGATTTTTTTACCGTCAACATTTGTTCCGACAACCAGTTACCGGGCCCACGCCATCGGTTTTGCCGTGGGAGTACTGATGGGACTTTGGTACTTCAGAAAGCACAAAGATCAGATCCGGACCTTTGAAACCTATAAAATCAGCTTCGTTTAAAAACTGCCGGAATTTGTAAAGATCGGTAACTAGTTTACATTAAAATGAAGCTTCGGACTCCACGTTTCGAATTTTTTCGGCGCTTCAAGCAGCAGCGGAAATCGTGTTCCGGCTTTTGCAATCGGGCCCGGGTTACCCGGCGTTGAAAATTCGATGCCGCTATTCACTATGGAATCGAGTGAATTCATCTTAAATTCAGATTTGAACAGGCTGAGCTTGGCGTGCACGCCAACTTTCTTCCAGAAAAAACTATTGGTGCGGATTAGTTTAACGTAGCGGTTTTCGATATTGACCTGCACGTTTACGAGTTGCGAACCTTTTGCCAGATTAAGTTTTGTAACAGTGCCGACTTTTAATCCTCTGAAGCTGACGGAATCGCCTGGATTTAATGATTCAACGTTGGCGGTTTCGATGATGTAGTAGGTTGTGTCTTCAGGGACTTCGGAAGTATTTGTTCCGGTCTGACCGGTAAATTCGGTTTTGGGTTTTCCTTCGGGGTTTCCGGGAGTGGCCGTAATGTAGCTGCCGGCAAAAATAGTTTCAAGGCCGCTGATGCCCTGAAAATTTACTTTTGGTGTGACGAGATTGAATTTGCTGCCTTCGACGGCGAAGTGTGCGGCTTCCTTTCTTAGCACGACTTCGGCAACCCCGTCGTTCATATCATCGCTGAGATAAACATCCCGCACGGTGCCGATAGAAACCCCACGGTAACGAACGCGGGTTTTCTCGGCCTGAATTCCGCTAGCGTCAGTAAAAAGAATTTTTATGACTGTGCCCTTTTCCTGTAAGTAGTTCTGCAAAAGCACCACTGAAATTGCAATTGCAATTAATGGAAAGAGCCAGGCGTACCAACGGAATTTAGGCTTCGTCATTTTTCACGTTTTCTTTCAGGGTGCCCGCGTCGAAAACCGCAGACGCCAGCATCGTAAAAATTACCACTCCGGCAAATAGAGCCGAACCGGTTTCGGGTTGGACGGTTGACCAACGCCCGAGTTTCAACAGTGACACAAGTACCGCAAGTAGAAAAATATCCAACATTGACCAGCGGCCGATGACTTCGACAAAGCCGAGCAGCTTCAGTTTGAATTTACGGTGCGCACCTGTACTTGCAGTCATTGCAAGATAAAAAAGTATAATCAGCTTCACCAGCGGAATAACGATGCTGGCAAGAAGCACCACAATCGCAACAGTTATGGAACCACTGTCGAAAAGCGTGATAATGCCCTGCCAGATCGTTGTACTTTGCCGGTTGCCGTACAATTCAATAGTCATGAACGGCAAAATATTGGCCGGTAAATATAAAATCAGTGCGGTCAGCGAAAACGCCATTGATAGCGTCATAATAGTCAGCCTTAGTTTTGCTGAACAAGCCTTTCAAGCTTGTTGAATGAAGTGTAAAAGTCTATTTTGGCTTCTGGACAGGTGAAATTTTTTTGGCCTGCAATTGAAATTGACCTTGATTCCATAGTTTTCCTCTTGAGAGTTTTCTCAGGAGGAAAGCAATTACTGTACCGTTTAATTTTTTTTCATCGCCGAAATATTGTGTGTAAACAATACGATTCGGTTTTGTGACTTCTTGGTACGTGGCTTTACCGTACATCTTCATGCCGTTTGCGCCGGTCATGCAGTAAAAAGAATCGCCCCCAGGTTTAATTTCGGCGCGGATATACTTCATATCAAAACCTGTTGGTGCCAGCCACTGCGAAAAATGTTTCGGATCAGTAAACATCTCGAACATCAGATTCAATGGGGCATCAAAACTGCGATTGATAACGAACACATCTTTACCCGAGCCCGCGCCGAAAATCCAATGTAATAACAGCTTACCATTGGCTCAGTTCTGCAAACGCATTTTGCGTGCGGATCTGATTGTAGTCATAAACGCTGACGCCGTTAGGTAGTAACTTTGTAGCTGCCATCGTTCGGGCAAATTCGGCTTTGGTCGGCACCGTGTTGCCAAAAGTTGAAATTTCAACGTGCACGATTAAGTTACTCGTGCTACCGGCTGCGCGCAATGTGCTGTCATACGTCTTGCCGACTGTCGCGATCCACTCCGGATTAAAGACCGCTGACCCGTATTGGCTGAACCATTGTTGCCAGATCAATTCTGTAATCAGATGGTCGGTCTTTTTTGTTCCGGTAAGAGTTGCAACTCCGACAAAATCAAAACCTGAATTGTCTCTTAAAACTGCAGAATCAAAGAGGGCACCGGTAGAGGTGACTGTCCAGGTCTGAACGAGAGCAGTCTCTTTATTACTTGCATGAACAGTCTGATTAAAAAGTGCGATTAGATTTAAGAATTCCTGCGCTCTGAATGTACGCCAGCCCTGCGAACCGATGGCTGCGCCGGAGTACTTCAGATTAAAAGCCGCGAGGGCCTCTGCATTCTGATCGGGTATTCCGGTCCAGAAATAATCCAAAGTGGGTTCAACAGCTTCAACCTGATCAATCGTCGGATTGCGCTGAAGGAAGTCTTTTATAAAACCTGTGTACCAATTTTTATAGGCAAGAACCGAAGCCGAAAGCAGATAGGTATCGGGGGCGGGGATATAATCTATCTGTCCGGACTGCTTCACGCGCCAAGTAGGATTACTCTGCCACGCATGTTTAAAATTATTCAGCGGCATGACAGCAACGACCTTTAAGCCCTGCAGGTGCGCCTGAGTTAAGACCGCACCAAAAATATTCTGAGCTCCGTAGCCCGGCTCAACTGCTGTGTTCGGGTAAGTCGTTGGATAGTAAGCACCATAGATAGAACTATAACCATAAAGGTAAATCGTATTTACATTTGCGCTTTTCAATGTGGTTACAACATTTTGTGCAATTTGTGCAGATGATTGGCCAGGATGTGAAGAGTAGAAATAAGCGGGGTCTAGGCGAATGCCGCGGGATTTAGTGGTTGGGGTGGGAGTCGGTGTCGTTAAGCTCGGTGCAGGACAAGAAGAAGTGGATGCGATTGGGCTCCAGAGCCCATTGGTGCGGCAAACAAGAGAATATTTTCCGCCATTGGTCACGGTGGCATTAACCGGTGTAGTGCTTGGTTTTGAGAGCGGTAGCTTCGCGACGCAGTTTTGCGTTTTGTTTTCAGCATTAGGAGCTGAGGTTATCAAGCGTGTTGTTGCGGCACAGTTAACTTCAGCCACTGCGTTTTTTACAAACGCGCTGGATATCAGAAACGCGGAAAATAACGAGACTTTGAAAATTCTAGGCATGCAGGGGCTCCTTTTGTTAGGATTAAAATGAGACAGTGGTTTATTTTTTGTTTTGTAGACTTACCGCTCAGCCTTGATCAAAGCGGCTCTTACAGTATTCGAATTTGAATGAATTGTAGGCTACTTTACTTTTCTGAAATTTAACAGATTTTTTCAAGCATCATTATTTCGACCGGTGATTGTTTAGTTCAAGCTTAAACCCGACGAAAGTCAGAGTAAAATTACAGGGTCGCTCTTCCGATAAGAATTCATGAATATATTTTTTAGTTTACTAATTAATCTGGCTATGGCCGCATCTCCATTTAGTGATCTTATCGAACTTCCGAAAGAAATGCCGGCTATGCTAAAAGGTGTGGTCGAGCGTGATTTCGAGTTGCTGACTGAGTGTGAATTTAAAAACTCTTCGCCGCTTTTTAATGAGATGTTTAAACTGAATGAAAGTAAGAATTTTGATCCGGCATGGTTTCGGCAGCGAATTACCAAAGTTCGGGCTGATTCGCGCGCTACTACCGATGCAGAATTCGGCAGAGGTCTAAGACTTAAAGTTTTTCCCCGAACCTGTGGCGGTGAAACAAAACCGGATACTCTGACGCTTGGGCCGTTTTATTTTGCCGGCACACAGCCCGAGCGAATTGCAACGCTTATTCATGAAGCTCGCCACGCGGATGGCTGTTCACATTCCAAATTTCCCGAAAATTTTACGTGTTTGGATGACCTGCCAGTTCCATCCAAAGAAGCCTGCGACAGCACTTCAGACGGCCAGTGCGATGATACTTACAAGGGTGCCAATGGCGCACATATGATTTTTCTTGTGAATTTTGCACGCAATTGCGTTGGTGATAAACAGGAAATTGAGAAACTCAAATTCAAGGCATTCGGTATTTTACGGCAAATTCTAAATGTGAATGACCGAAAAAAACTGGCGGAGGATCTGTTTTCAGCCGAAGAGCTTGAAAGATTCAAGAAAAATCATAACTCGCCTCTGCTGCTTTTTGGTCAAATCGAAAGTAAAACCGTCGGCAAAGATCAAATTTGTGCACCGAAGTAGACTGGATACGGCGCTGGCAGGAGTACTCTGTCGGCAGCAAAACCCATTAATATTTGATTTTAACGATGCAAACGTTAACGAATGCCCCGAACTGACCGGAGCAAGACCACCGTACTGGTATAAAAATCCTTAGTTGTTGTTACGATTAAATAACGGACGATACAAATGCCAGTAGCCCATGGCCGCTGTTACGTGCGCTATGATGATAATTACGGGGAGGATCAGATTCTGCAGGCCCGGAGTCAAAAAAATATGCACTAATAAAATATGAATTGAAATCGGCGCCAGAATTACCAGCATCAAAGCCGGAGCAATTCCGATTAACAAAAATAAACCGCATAGCATTTCGGTGGATTTAAGTACCGGGATAAAATAACCTGTTGCCGTAATTGCGTTCGTAAAAGACTGCAGTGCGGCCGGCATATCCGGAGGCGCAGGAAATAAATTAAATAATCCGGCTCCGCCGAAAACGAAAAAGGCTAATCCTAGAACGTAACGTGCGATTTTCGGTGCTAATTTTTTCATTGAAAAACTCCTCTTCTTTTTTAAATAAAGGTACAACGTTTGCAATTGTAACGTCAATCATGCGTATATTATCCTTTCGAACAAATCACGGTCCTAATGTTTTTCATACCAGCCCGACAATTATAATGAGTCTTGATCTGGAAAATCTGACTGAAAAGGCCAGCTCGGACCTGCCGGGATTTATCCCACGCCTGCTTGAAACTTTTCCGGGGTTGGTTGAACATACCTGCTCGCTTGGAAGTGCAGGCGGTTTTGTTTTGCGGCTGAATAAAGGCACTTATATGGCCCACGTTGTGGAGCATGTTGCAATAGAGCTCAGTGCACTTTGCGGTATCGGGGTTCACTACGGAAAAAGCCGCTATGCAGGTCATCCGGGATTTTACGAAATTGTCACAACATTTAAGAATGAAGACGGTATGAAAGAGTGCCTGAAGCAGGCTGTTGCTGCAGTGGAAGTCATAGTTCAGGAAAAAACACCTGAAGTGGATTTAAAAAAAATAAGAAAACTTATCGAGGAAACATCATTAGGAACCAGCGGTCGGATTTTGGTGGAGGCCGCACTCCGAAAAAATATTCCTTGCCGGAGACTGCTAAATGAAAACAGTTTGTTGCAGCTGGGTTATGGCATCAACACCCGTCACGTTCAGTCTGCAGTAACGACGTACACGGGCCTGATTGCAACCGATCTTGCACAGGATAAAGACGTAACAAAAAGACTCTTACGCGAAAATTTTTTTCCGGTGCCGAACGGTAAAGTTGTGGATTCAGAAGAAGGCCTGGCAGAGGCAGCAGCAGCCCTATCACCGCCATTTGTAATTAAGCCGCTTGATGGCAATCACGGCAGAGGCGTTTTGCTTAACCTGACCGTGCCAGACGAATTAATTGCCGCGTACCGGAGTGCGAAGAAAATTTCGGAAAAAGTAATTATAGAGGAAATGTGTAATGGCAAAGATTATCGGGTGCTTGCGGTAAATGGTAAAATCGTTGCCGTTGCTCAACGATTACCACCGTCGGTTTCCGGCGATGGAAAAAAAAATCTGGTAGAACTGATCGACGAGGTCAATTCAGATCCCCGTCGGGAAACCGGCCATTCCGGCCTTCTGACAAAAATTGAAGTTGATGAAACAGTTCAGCGGACTCTGTTCAAAGCCGGCATAACTGACCTGAACTACATTCCGGAATCGAATGAGCTTGTGGTGTTGCGTGAGAATGCAAATTTATCAAGTGGCGGCACTGCAATTGACGTAACCGGCGAGCTGCATCCACAGATTAAGCTACTCTGCGAGCGCGCCGCGCGTGTGATGGGGCTCGATATTTGCGGAATAGATCTTATTCACGCAGATATTTCAAAACCGCCAGATAATCTGACCCGCATTATCGAAGTGAATGCGGGCCCCGGCCTGCGCATGCATGCACCAAGCGCAAATGGCAACAGCCGCGACATCGGCGGAATTATTCTTGATATGCTTTACCCCGACGGCGCGAGCACTGTGCCGATCGTTGCCGTTACCGGCACGAACGGAAAAACGACGGTCGTTAGAATGTTGCATAAGATTTTTTCAGATCAGATTGCAGATGGGGTCGGACTGACAACGACCGATGGTATCTGGATCGGAGATGACAAAGTATTTGAAGGCGACACCACTGGGCCGCAGTCAAGTCGGTTAGTGCTTTCAGACCCCAAAGTAAAAATGGCCGTTCTTGAAGTGGCCAGAGGCGGATTGCTGCGCGGAGGTCTTTCGTACGACTGGGCCGACGTTGGCGTCATCACGAATATTCAGCGTGATCACTTCGGACAGGACGGAATCGAAGACCTCGAAGACTTGGTTTGGATTAAATCACTGGTTGGTGAACGCGTAAAGAAAAATGGTACTTTGGTTTTAAATGCGGATGATGGCCACGTGCTGGCAATGCGGGGGCGCCCCAAAATCATCGCGCAGGAACTTAAATTTTTTCTATTCTCGAAGAATGAGCGAAATCGGCATCTGAAAAAGCATTTGGCGGCAGGCGGAGATGGCTGCTGGTACAAGAACGGCTGGATCTGGATTCACTTCAGAGGAAAAGTTGAAAAACTGAAAGTTTCGGATATTCCGATGACGGCAAATGGTGCCGCCGAATTTCAAATTTTAAATTTAATGGCGGGAACTGCTGCAGCACTTGCCTTGGGTGCTAGCAGAAATCAGATTGTAAAAAGTTTGCAGGAATTCAGGTCAATTAATGAAAATGTCGGGCGCTTCAATATTTTCCGGATTGGTGGTTCGTATCTGATTTTGGACTACGGTCATAACTGTGATGCGTTTCTGGCCATTGGTAGAATGCTCGATCAATTTGATGGCTATAAAAAAACTGTGGCGGTTGGCATGCCAGGCGACCGACGCGATGATTTAATCGAAGACGCTACCGACATTCTGATAAAGCATTTTGACAATTTCTTGATAAAAGAAGACTGCGATCTGCGCGGCCGTGCTATTGGAGAGGTGCCTCGAATGTTACACCGGAATCTTTTGCGGAATAATCCATTGGCTCAGGTAAAAATCGTATTGAATGAAGCCGATGCACTGAGAGAAGCACTACACGGGCTTGAAGAGCCAGAGATCGTAGTCTTCTTTTATGAAAAGTATATCGACCTGCTGCCGGTGCTGGCAGAATTCAGTGCCACGCCAGTGGATGCAATTCCGAAACTTGAAGATGAAGAGCTGTGGCCGCGTTCTATTGCAGATGAATATCAGGAAAACAGAGTTTAAATGAAAAGTCGAGGCACCCTTATCATTATCGGCGGCAGTGAAGATAAAAAAAATGAAATGGAGATTCTAAAAGAGGTGGCTCGGCGCACCCACAAAGGCAAAATGGTCATTGTCACCATTGCGAGTAATCACCCGGAGGAACTCTGGGCCATCTATAAAAAAATATTCAATCGCCTCGGAATAAAAGACATCCGCCATTTTTCAATCGATGAACACCAGCAAGCCCGTGATCCGAAAAACATTAAGATTTTTGATGATGTCCACACAGTTTTCTTTTCGGGCGGCGATCAATTGAAAGTCACTTCTAAAATCGGCGGCACACCGGTGATAGAAAAAATAATGGACATTTACAAAAAAGGTGGCCTGATTGCCGGCACATCGGCAGGCGCCGCTATCATGGGAAATACGATGTTAGTTGGCAACCCACGCGAAGAAGTACATAAAGTCGGCGACTGGCACATGGCGCCCGGGCTTGGTTTCGTTGAGGACATGATCGTAGATCAGCACTTCGCTCAACGGGGCCGCATCGGCAGGCTTTTAGGAGCCGTTGCGCAGAATCCCGGAATCCTGGGAATCGGAATTGATGAAGACACCGCAATTGTTGTGAAAGACGACAGCTTTAAAGTTATCGGTGCCAACGCGGCCTATGTAGTTGACGGCAGATTTGTCAGCAACACAAACGTTTCGGAAGCGTCCGCCAATGAAACAATGTCGGTGCACGGACTGCATCTTCACATTCTGGCAAATAAAGAAACCTTCATCCTCAGCACCCGTGAAATCGAAAATGTACGCCGTACCTAAACCCCCCGACAGCTTTGCTTCCATCTTTAAAACATGAAACGAAATGTTTTGTCGCAGGCATTTTATCAGGCCGATACTGAAAAAGTGGCGAAGCAACTTCTGGGGAAACGCCTGGTCCATTTGAAAGACGGAAAACTAACAAGCGGAATAATTATCGAAACCGAAGCTTATCTCGGGGAGGCCGATCCGGCCTGTCATACGTTTGAAGGCAGAAGAACCAAACGAGTAGAAAGCATGTACCTGGCTGGCGGACACGCGTATGTTTACTTTGTATATGGAATTCACTTTTGTTTCAATGTGGTGACAAGGCCGGCCGAAATTCCTGAAGCGGTGTTGATTCGTGCGCTTTGGCCCGCAGCCGGCAAAGAAATAATGATGAAACGACGCAAAACACAATTTGAAAAGCAACTTTGTTCGGGGCCGGGAAAACTCTGTCAGGCGATGGGCATTGACCTTAAAAGCAATGGCTTATTGTTAACGGGCCGCGAGCTGTGGATAGAAGAAGAATTTAACGACAGCAAAGTAAAAAAACATATTCAGAATAGTCCGCGAATCGGTGTGGGCTACGCAGGCATTGCACAGACCTGGCCGCTTCGATTTTTTATTGAGGAAAAGAATTTGAAAAAATGCTAGTTTCTTTGATCAGGAAAAGGCGGGTTATAATGAAACTATATGACTTTACGGTAAAAAAAATTAATGGCGTTGATTTAAATCTTAGCGATTACAAAGGAAAAGCTTTGTTAGTTGTTAATGTGGCCTCGCAGTGCGGATTGACGCCGCAGTATGAAGCGCTCGAGAAAACTTACGAAAAATTTCACGAAAAAGGTTTTTTGGTTCTGGGCTTTCCTGCAAATGAATTTGAAGGACAAGAGCCTGGAACAAATGTTGAAATTCAGGATTTCTGTATTTCTAAATTCGGCGTGAAGTTTCCGATGTTTGAAAAAATCGTCGTTAAGGGCGAAGGTCAGCATCCACTATATAATTTTCTGACGAATGAAATTCCTGAAGCAAAAGTTGTAAACGGAAATGCTTTTGAAGAAAAACTGAAGACTTACGGAATTACCCGCGCTCAAAAGAACGATATTCTCTGGAATTTTGAAAAATTTCTGATCAATCGCAGCGGAAAAGTCGTAGCAAGATTCGGTCCGGATGTAACTCCGGACGATCCTATTATCACAAAGGCGATTGAAGCTGCACTGGCAGACGAGCCGACTTTAAGTGATGCCGCTGGCTAAGCAGTGGCATCGCAACCAAAAACAAACCCGCAACATAAATAACGCCCGCGAGTTTCATTGCTTCGTTGGTGCCGTATTTGTCTATGAAAAAGCCGAGCAATGGACCAAAAATCACAAAAAGCGCACGCATTCCAAGCTACCTACAGAATTTGCTGTTGCGCGGATTTCAGCCGAGTCAAAAGCACCGTTTGGAGGAGTTATTGCCAACTGGGGATTTTTGCGAATGGTAAAATAATTCAGAACGCTGTCGTGATCAGCACGAAATAAATTGCCTGCATTGTTTAAATGAATCTAGAATAATTGCACATGTTGTATCTTAATGTTCTGATTTCACTGGTGATTGTTTGGGCTTACCTCGTTGTGAAGCTTCCGAAGTTAAATAAGCTGTCGCCAATCGACAGCGGTAGCACATTTGACCGCTGGGCGCTGCATTTTTCGATTGAATTGTTTAACCAACTGCTCTCGGTCGGCATCCTTCTTTTTGCTTCCGCAGAACTTGCTCACCGTCTTTTCCGATTTCAACAGCAAGTCTCATTTGTATCGGTTTTGAAAGTTATCAGCGTTATTTTTTTTCTGGATTTTATTTTTTACTGGCGGCATCGTTTTTATCATCGCTTTCTGATGTTCCTACACGGCCTGCACCACCGGGATGGAAGTTTTGATCTAACCGTCAGTTTCCGAATTCATCCGCTTGAAATGCTGATTCAGATTCTGATATTCCTTGGAACGGTCTATATTTTCGGACTGGATCGCTGGCAAATGATGACAATCAACATTGTTTTTACCGTGCAGGCATTTTATTCGCATTTTGAGCTGGATTTTTTTCCGGAGCGGGTGAATCATTGGTTATCGAAGCTGTTTGTAGTTCCGCAGTTTCACGGTGTTCATCACAGTGAAAATTCGTTACTGCATTATGGATTTTTGTTCTGCATCTGGGACAGAGTTTTCGAAACCTCAACAAAGGAAAGTATCAAATGATCTTGAATTTCATAAGTCTTCTGCATAACAACAGCTGGGCCGACATGGTAGTAGGCGAAAAGGTCGCCGGACCTTCCGCAATGCATTCGAATTCAGTGCTGGTCGATGCGGCAATGCAGGTTTCGTCCCGCAATTTGAATATTGTATGGTTTTCATACGGATTCGCAGCGGCGCTCGTGTTAATGAGTTGTTATTTCTTAATCAGGGTGCGACGGCAGACGGATGTTTCAGATAAAAAACGCAGCCTGATAGTCGGCGCGGCATTATTTGGCATGGCACTTTTACTTTGGATATTGCCTGCCCGAATTTTTCCGATTCCTTTTGCGCCCCAAAATTTCGATATGCGAACAACTTGAAATAACAATTAAAATAAGACAAGCTGGGGTTTCGAAACATTTTAAAGGACGGTTGACAATGGCGGCAAAAGCAAACAAAGAAAACACAAAAATAATCGAAGTCTTAAATGCTATCTTAGAGGCTGAACTTGCGGGTGTTGTGAGGTATTCTCATTATGCTTTGATGGTCTATGGTTACAATCGGATTCCAATTGTAAAATGGTTGCGCGACCAGGCAACTGAGTCGCTTGGCCACGCAAATATTGCCGGCGAGCACGTTACAACTTTGGGAGGCCACCCAAGCCTTAAGATCGGTGGTTTAATTGAAACCCATAAGCATTCAATCCGTGATATTATGACTGAAAGCCTTGAGCACGAAAAAGCTCAACTTGGAAATTTGTTTAAACTTTTGAAGCTCGTTACCGGAAAATCAGTTTATCTTGAAGAATACGCCCGCGAAATGATTGTCGAAGAGGAAAATCATATTTCAGAAGTCTTGAAAATGTTGCGCGAGCAGCCAAAGTAAGATTACGAGATCAGTGGTTTGTATTTCTTTTTGAAGTGCGCGACCGGAACCGTAAAAATCAATGCCCACAGAACAAGAGCCGTAATGGATTCGCTGACGGGCGGCTTTGCAACCATCAGAAAAATAATTCCGACGAGCAGGCCGATACGCAGTTGCAACGAGAGCCACAATTGCCCCCAGGCCGTCCCGACTTCACGCGCGGAAGACGCACTGACCAGCGTTTTATGCGATTTACTTGTCAGCGTGCCGCTGGCTACTGCGAAAATCAGCAAAGCTATGATTGAAGGCCAGATCCATGGCGTCTGCGGCCACATTGTCACAGCCAGATAAATTCCTGTCAGCAGAGATACAGCAACCGAAGGCGCCCCGATTTTAAAGGGAAGCGTGTGTAAATCTCTCCACGTTTGGAACTGCGCCGTAGTTTTCGAATTCAATAGTTTTAACAGCATAAGTCGTTCGAAGGCTATGGCCACGACTATTCCGATTGACGAAACGACATGTAGAAAATTTAAAAATGAATATGTTGTCATATTTTATACTCCTGTGTCCCACCTATCGGGAGTGCTCCCGATAGGTGGGAAGTTGGTGTTTTAGCATCACGGTGAAGACGGTGTGGTCGGTGTGGTCGGTGTGGTTGTGGTACCACTGCCCCGCTGAGGGGTTGTTGTTGGTGCTGTGCCTGGTGCAACTGGAACCTCTGTTGTAAGCGGCGCGCTGAAGGAGGTTTCAGTAGGCGTGTACGTATCGATTGTTGAAACTCGGTTTCGATTTCGCATAGCAAGTCCGATTGCGACAAGTACAAGTACCGCGAGTGCAATACCCCAGTAAAGTCTTCGCTTCGTAACTTCCTCGGGTGTATCTCCTGGGCGCCCGCCTATTGTTGGACGTCCCATTGTGGGTGATGTTGCCATAAATTCTCCTTTTGTGAGAGTAGGTTGACTGTGCAATCTCCTCTTACAAAAAAGTGCAAAAGACAGTCCACGGGAAAAACTTCCACGACTGAATTTGGTCTGGACTTTGCTAATATTTTTTATTTGCACTGGACTATAAACAAAAAGGGGAGAACTAAATGTTAATTTATGAAGCTTTAAAAAACGACCACAAAAAACTGAAAGAATTGCTTAATCAGCTGATTAATCTTTCTAGCGAAGACCAGCAAAAACATATCCTTGTAAAAATGATTCGTGATGAGCTGATACCGCATTCACGCGCCGAAGAAATGGTATTTTACAATGCCCTTCGAAGTCTTGAGGGCGCTCGAGACCTTGTATCTGGAAGCTACAAAGAGCACATGGAGGCCGAAACGCTTTTAAGATCTTTGCAGGTGCGGGATAAAATTGATGTTGAGTGGAAAGAGACCGCCCTGAAACTTAAACGGGCGCTGGATGAACATATTCAAGACGAAGAAGATCGTATTATTCCGGGCGCACAGAAACATTTGCAG
>JANOJH010000035.1:0-1416 GCA_031408135.1 Bdellovibrio sp.
GGTACGGAAAAATTTGTGTTTGATGGGGAATATTTGGCAGACGATCCAAGTTCTTTGACAAGTGTGGACGTGTATGCAATAAAAGGATCTGGCACCACTACATCCAGAGTGTTGTTAACCAATGTTCCTTTTTCGCAATTCAAAACGGATGCCACATACCCTCGCCCGTGGGTAACCATTTCAATTGACTTCAAGGATATTCTTTCGAAACTCGGATTGGCAAATACTTTTCCGCTGCCAACAGCAACTGTCAACACGCTGTTAACTACCTACAGGCTTGGCATTAATATCGAATGTGATCTCAATTTGGCAGACGGCACAAAGGTTTTAGCTGCTCAAATTATAGCGCAGGGATTGTTTGGGAGCAACCAGTTTTACCCGGCCATGAGATTGAATTACGCGATGACGGATTATTGCTCATATAATGCCGATGAATGGGCAACTACCTTTGCTGCTACCGAAAACAGAGCAACCGTATATGGCCCATATAATGTCACCCTTGCAAAAGACGGAACTACACCCAACAAGTTTTTCTTGTCTAATTTCTATGATTGCGGTGAAACCCAGAGGTATGTTGTATTTAGCCCTTCCATAAATCCGGCCACTCAAGTTGTTACTTTCCCAACGCAAACAACCGCAGATGGAGAGATAAGCGGCACGGGTACTTATAATCAGTGTCTAAAGAGTTTTAGTATCAATGTTACCTATAAGTACACTGCGGCATCATGCAATGGTTCTGCAGGCACGGATACATTTAGATACGATTTTGTTTTAAAGTAACAAAAAAAAAAGAATGATAAAGAGGCCGTCCGATATATGGACGGTCTCTTTTTTATTTATTTCCACCTCAACTTATTAAAGCCTCAATGAGTTGCAGTATTTTTAAACGTAGTTGCGTTTGTCCTATTCCACTGGAAGTGATTTCTCTAGCAAATTTGTTTGGATCATGAGTTTAATGCCGCTACGAGGTTTTTGATAATGATCAGTTTACAGGGTATTTCAAAAATTTTAAAAACAAAAAGTACGAGGCTTTTGTGGAGATGTATTATAAACAATTGGACAATGTGTTGGAATTTAAAGAGGGTGCGCAATGATCCTTAACCCTCAACTTGAAACTGATTTATTGCAGGGTAAGGCCCGAACCAATGACTTTTTTCTGTGAAATTGGAAAACCAATATTCCGTAAAGTTTTATTATGTATGTAATTGGATTATGAACGCAATGCTATTGCGTGGTCTTGCGGCTTAAGCCTGAAGGGTCTCAACCCGTCCGGTACAAGAAGTTTGTATTAAATTCAAAAAATAAAATCAATGCACATTCAAAATATTTTCATATTTATTTTATTGGTTTTTTTAACAAACTGTCAAGGCAAGAAAACATTTGTTATTCCTAAAGCTGATGCAGATAATGGTGGCC
>JANOJH010000049.1:0-2714 GCA_031408135.1 Bdellovibrio sp.
ATCATCAGCAGGAAAAAGTTGCCTTCGAAACCTTTGTCGATTTTGTAATGGAGCGATGGAGTAAAGATGCAGGCATGTTTATCTATCACTTTGCTCCGTACGAACCGGGAGCTGTAAAACGATTGGCTAGTAAACACGGAACCAGAGAAGCCGAAGTAGATAAACTTTTACGAGCAAAGCGTTTTGTGGATCTATATGCAATTTTTAGAGAAGGTCTTCGCGCCAGCGTGGAGCGGTATTCACTGAAGGACCTCGAACTGTTTACAGAATTCAAGCGCAAGATTGAACTGCGAATTGCTGGAGCAGCAAGACGGCAAGTTGAATTTGCTTTGGAGCTAAATGCTATTGAAGAGGTGCCACCAGAAATTCTAACCATTGTTAGAGAATACAATGAAGACGATTGCGTTGCCACAGAAGGCTTGCACCGTTGGCTTGAAGAAAGACTCATAGAATTAAAAGGCAAGGTTGGAGAGGTGGCAAGGCCACTCAATAATGATGGAGCAGCCAGTGAGAAAACGCAAGCCCTCGAGGGAGTGGCGCTGGAAGTTTATACAAAATTGCTGTCTGGTTTACCAGATGACAAGAGTATTCTAAATGATATTGAAAGAGGTCGATGGGTGTTGGCCAACATGATTGATTATTTCAGGCGGGAGGAGCGTTGCAATTGGTGGGAGTTTTTTGGTACGCAGGGAAAGGACTTTGAGGATTTGTTGGAAGATAGAAATGCCATCATTGGACTTATGCATACCGGGCGCGATGGAGGCACCGATAAAAATCCAATTCATGTTTACAGTTTTCCTAATCAGGAGATTTCACTTAGGCCCGGTGACGATGCATACGACATTGAAAGGGATACAATTCTAAAAATTGGAACACTGGAAGAATTATCTATTGCCGATGGAATCCTAAAGATTAAGAAGACACAGAAAGCAATTGAGTGGCACCCAACAGGTATTCTAAGCATTGATCAAATACCATCGGATGTGCTAAAGGCCTCCTTGTTGAGTTTTGCAAAAGATGTTGCTACAAACGGAATTGATGGAGATGGGCTATACCGTTCAGGACGAGATTTATTGTTGAGAAAAAGCCCGCGTTTAGGTACACAAGCTTCTGGTGATTTAATGCTTCCCTTGGAAGACGCAAGCGCAGCCGCAATAAGAATTTGTAAGGATTTAAATAATAGCATTCTCCCCATTCAGGGACCACCAGGCACCGGGAAGTCACACACTGGCGCTGAAATGATTGTGGAGCTTTCTAAAGCTGGAAAGCGAGTAGGGGTTACCGCGATCAGTCACAAAGTTATTCGCGGCCTTCTTGAAAAGGCGCTTCGAATTGCGAAGGATAAATCCGTAAAGCTGAAAGTTGTTGATAAGACCTCTTCTAAGTCTACAAGTCCACCATTAGGATTGGAAGAGGAATCAGATAATACAAAAGCTTTACTTGCTTTGGATCATGGAAAGGTGGTTGGTGCCACTGCCTGGTTATGGGCACGCGAGGATGCTGTTGAAAAATTGGATTATTTGTTTGTTGATGAAGCGGGGCAAATGTCACTTGCTATGGTGTTAGCAGCTTCACGAGCAGCAAAGAATATTATACTATTAGGTGACCCTCAACAATTAGAGCAACCACAAAAGGGATCGCACCCAGAGGGTGCAGATGCAGCTGCGCTTAATCATATCTTAGGTAATCATAAGACGATGCCTTTAGATAAGGGACTGTTTCTTGGTGTTAGCAGGCGTTTGAATCCGAAAATTTGCGCATTTACTTCTGAAGTTTACTATGAAGGTAGATTGATAAATTTTAACGGTACGGAAAAGCAAGTCATTACAGGATCTGATAGATTTTCCGGTAGTGGACTGTTTTACGTTCCTGTTGAGCATACCGGAAATCAAAGTAGGTCGTTGGAAGAGGTTGAAACTATTGCTGGAATCGTTGGACACTTACTTAGTGGTGCGGTACAATGGACAGATGAATCAAGCACCACTAAAAAATTGACTACTTCAGATATCTTAGTAGTTGCTCCATATAATCTTCAAGTAGAAGCCCTTACAAATAAACTGCCCAATATACAAGTTGGAACCGTAGACAGATTTCAAGGACATGAAGCTCCTGTTGTTATTTATTCCATGACCAGCTCTTCCATGGAAGATGCGCCACGGGGTA
Organism: Bdellovibrio sp.; assembly: GCA_031408135.1. Lineage (GTDB taxonomy): Bacteria > Bdellovibrionota > Bdellovibrionia > Bdellovibrionales > Bdellovibrionaceae > Pseudobdellovibrio. The sequence goes on from JANOJH010000049.1 coordinate 2,164, forward strand.
TGAGTTTTCTATACAACCCGAACCGCCTTAATGTAGCAACCAGCAGAGCAAAGTGTATTTGCATTTTGGTCGCCACTTCAAAAATTTTAGAGCCTGAATGTCACTCTATCGATCAAATGAGATGGGCGAATGGGATTTGTAGGTTTAGAGAGTTGTCAAAAGAAGTGGCTACTTAATTCCTTGTTATCAAGGTGTCTCATGGTAATTGGTGCGGGTGGTTTGGCTCTTGCCATTGCTTTGGCATGTGGGCGGGATGTGGGGCAATGGCATGTGCCAAATGAGGGGGGAAATCCTGGGAGAATTTTAAACAAAAATGCGAAGGGTCGGCCATTTCATTTTATCATTTGTCCACCGTTAATTAATTTTTTGAAAGTCCAAGTTGTCACGAAGTCGATTACCTGTCCCCGTGGAGAATTTTTGTTTGTAAAATATCTCCTGTTTTGTTAGGTACTATTTTGTCCGACCCTATGGCTGCCAACGTTGGTGCTTGTGCAGTGGTGGGCTTTTGAACACGAAACTGTCCCACATGATCAAACGTTGAACGAAGATAA
>JANOJH010000104.1:0-8357 GCA_031408135.1 Bdellovibrio sp.
TTATGGTCACCCGTAACAGTGCTAAAACGCGTCCGGGGTTAAAATATAAAGCGGATTTAGTTGAGTGCGACCTGAATACAATGCCTCTACCTGCAGAAAGTTTTAACGGGGTCGATGCTGTAATCAATCTTGCGGGCGAAACCATCGACGGTCGTTGGACAACTGCAAAGAAAAAGAAAATCATGGATTCCCGCGTGGAATCTACGCGTCATTTATTGGCTAATTGTCCGACAAGTGTCAGCACCATAATAACGGCATCAGCCCAAGGGATATACGGTGATCGCAACGATGAAGTCCTCACGGAAGAATCGGCAACCGGCAAAGGTTTTCTGAGTGATGTTTGTAAGGCGTGGGAGGCTGAGTTCAAAAACCTTCCGCAACGGGTGGTTATTCTGCGTTTTGGAATGGTGTTGGGCGCAGATGGCGGAGCACTTAAAAAGTTAATCCCATTGTTTAAGAAAAACCTCGGAGCCCCTTTAGGCAAAGGAAATCAATGGATCAGTTACGTCAGTTTGATTGATCTGGTTGCAGTCGTAAGCGAAGCTTTAATTAATCCGACCTATGCCGGAGTTATCAACGTTGCCAACAACAATCCGGTGACAAATACCTACTTCTCAGAAGCCCTTTGTAAAAAATTAAAGGTGTGGTGTCTTCCACACGTGCCAGCCGCTGTTTTGCGAATTATGCTCGGTGAAATGTCAGAGCTGGTCTTAAGTTCTATTCGGCTTAAACCGGAAAAACTCAATAAGTTAGGATTTAAGTTTCAGCATGAATCTCTTGAAAAAATTTTTGATACTTTATAAAGGTTTGCGTTTATCAATCTGACTGTGAATTTGATTTAGAATATTTTCAGATGAATCATGCACCCATGCACCTGCAGAAAACAGATGACCACCGCCGCCGAAATCGCGAGCCCAGCTCAGGATTTCCTGCGTTCGACTCCGAAAACTCAACTTGAAGTAATTATGGGCATCTTCACGCACCACAATCGAACCCTCCAGATTTTTAACACTCATAAAAAGATCTACCAGATCACTGACGTCATCGTTTTTGAGTCCGAATTCTTTCAGATCCGTTTTTGTAATACAAATAATAGCGAACACATTATTCCGGTACTCAACGGTGCTAATCAGCTTAGAGAGATATTTCATCTTGTTAATCGACCAGCTGTCGAACAACTCTTTGTAAATCCGACTATGATCGGCACCTGCGCCTATCAGCTCTTTCGCCATATCAAAAACCTTCACCGAATCCCGCTGAAATTTAAAATTCTGGGTGTCGAATATGAGGCTCGTGTAGAGAGCGGTGGCAATATTCAGGTCGAGGTCGATTTTCAGGCTCTTGATGATTTCAAGGACTATTTCACCGGTACAACTCGCAGTTTCATTGATTTTGTAAATAACATTGTCGAGTTTTTTTTCAAATACAACATGGTGATCAACGAAAACAATTTTCGCTTTCGATTGCTGAAGAATATCGAAGAGCGGCGCACAGAGTTTTGGATCATGGGTATCAAAAATAATCGCAAGATCATCCGGACCAATCAGATTGTGTTCTATTTTTGTGGCATCAGCCGTTTCAATTCCGTCGAGTAAAAACTGGTACCGTATCGGCACGGTGTCGTTATGTATAATTTTAACCCGGTAATTATTTTTCTTAAGCGCATGATAAAGAGCAATTTCGCTCCCTAAACCGTCGCCGTCGGCGCTTTTATGTGTTGAAAGCCAGATTGTCTTGGCCAAATTAAGAATTGGGAGAAAGTTCATGCACTTAAGTGTAGTTTGACGCGCAGTAGTCTGTCCTCATGTGTTTGTGTAAATACTTAATATTTGGTATAAATTAGGCCTTCGTATAGACCAAATATTAGGCAGCCAACAGAAAGGCCTTTGCATGTCACTCGATACCTTACCGATCACCCTTCATGGAAAACAAATTCTTGAGGCTGAATTAAAAAAGTTAATTTTAGAAGAGCGACCTGCAATTATCAAAGCCATCGAGGAAGCCCGTGCCCACGGCGACATCAGTGAAAATGCCGAATACGACGCAGCCAAAGAACGTCAAGGTATGATCGAAGGCCGTATCGGCGAAATCCAGGGAAAGCTTGCCGGCGTTGAAGCTATTGATCCCGCAACAATTAAATCAGATCGTATTGTTTTCGGCGCAACCGTCGATATCCTCGATACCGAAACCGATGAAAAATCCAATTATCAAATTGTCGGCGTAGACGAAGCAGATGTTAAAAAAGGTAAAATTTCTATTATTTCACCGCTTGCAAGAGCGATGATCGGCAAGAAAAAAGGTGATCTGGTTACGGTCCAAAGCCCTAAGGGCGATAAAGAATACGAAATCTTAAACTTTAAATTTGCTTAACAGATCATGAGAAGAGCCGTAATTGATCAGCCGGGGGCCAGAGTATTTATTATCGGGCTGGTTTTGTCTGCGTTTCTTGGGCTTGCGTTAAGATCTCAGATATCAGAGTCCCGGGTCCAGGCGTTATTAGCAAAATCCATCGATCGGTTACAGACAGATTTTTACATCGACTACGAGTCGGCAAAAGTAGCCCTATCCAGATGGGGCCTACCGTTACCGGCGTTAATTATTCAAAATCTGCGCCTTAGCCCGAAGAGCACAATTTGCCAGAGCTCTCAGATTTTTGTTGAAGAGCTTGAGGTTCCGATCTCAGTTTCAGTACTGCTCGGGATGAACAAAACAATACCCAAGTTCAGAATTAAAGAAATTGAACTCAGGCTGTCGGATATACACGAGTGTATCGGTCACAAGAAGACTGATAAATCCGACGACAAAGCGTACGCAGCTTTTGCCGATTCGACCTCTGGTAAAACTGATAGTTCCGATATCCGAAGCGTCTTTTCAAACAGTACCAAGGCCGAGCTTAAAGAAATTTTTATCGAAAAGCTGAAAATAATTTCGAAATCAAAACCGGATCAACCGGTATTGCTGAAGCAAATCAATCTCGAATTATCCTACACTGAGAAACGCCTGACCGAAGTTCAGATTCGGTCAAAAATCAGCGCACTGAAAGATTCAAGATCTGATGTTTATTTTTTGAATTCAAGTCTGGAAGCCATAATTAAATCACCTGAAAAAAATGAAATTGAAACTGTAATTAATATCAACGGCAAATTGCTCGATGGGGACATTCAACTTTTTGCACATTCGTTCTCGGGATCAAATAAAGTCAATTATGAGTTGGGTTTACAGCAAGTATCTATTAAGGCCCTTTCACCGTTAATTGAAAGCAATGAGTTTCTGAAAAGTCTGAGTACCGAAAAAACCCCGATTTCAATTTCGCTGAAAAATAACGGCGAATTGTTGTATGGCGGTAAGCCGAATTTCGTAAGCAAGTTCAAAAAAATTCAGGTGAATATTGAAAAGGGAGTCGTGCGGATTAACGAGCTCGACGCCGGGTTCACGGAAGACCGTTTTACAGTCAAGCCCTTTACAATGAGTGTTGAAGATTTGGCGCTGACCAAGATTAAAAATCTTGAACAGTTTAAAGACCGGCTCGACAGTTTGGATAGTCTGGGCGAACTGACCGGAAATCTCGAATTTACAAATGAAAGTCAGTTCAGTTTCAAGGGAACGATCCGAAATATCAAAGCGGTGTTTTCAAATCGTGGACGTCGCGACCTACAGAACATCGATAGAGTCGAAGTCGAAACCGCACGCAACGGCAATGAACTGATATTTGAGGCAAATGATTTTAATATTAATAATAAAAGACTATCGGGCGGCCTGAAGGCATTTTACAACACGACCACTTTTATAACGACCGCGCAAATGAAGCTTTCAGGCCTCATGCTTGATGATAAGGTCTGGGAGCAATTTACTTTCGTAGAACAGGTACCGCGAATAGATGTGCTTTGGAATTACCGAAAAGCGGGCACCGAATTGCACACGATCAAACTCCTCGCAGATAGAATCGCTCTGCCAGGGGTTATGCTTGAAGGTCTACACGTGGATATTACCCGTTTGCTCGCAATTGATAAGGTCGGGAACCGTTTACAGGTCGGTATTAAGCCAAACAGAATCGTGACGGATAAATCATTTCTGGAAAACGAAGTGATTGCCGAAATTCTAAATACCAAAAACGGCTTTAAGCTGGAATCACTTGTTAGCCAACGAACGGCGCTGTCGCTTTCAGGTACCGACTGGAAAAACATCAACTTCAATCTTGATTCACATTTTCTGAGTGAGGTTTCTCCTAAATCGGAGACCCATCTGACGTTAAAGGGATCGGTCAAGTATGAAGTAGGGCTGGATGGCCAGATCAACATGCAAAACCGGGCCTCTACTTCAAAATTTGAACTCACGCGTGACGAGACCGATAAAATCGTCGTCAAACAGCTAAAGTAAGGAAGTAAATTGATCTGGACTCAAGAACCTGAAATTCGAAACTGGCTTCCGAAGTTGCAGTCGCACCGCGGGTACTGCGTAGACGGAGTTGTGCCGAATACGTTGGCGTCAATTAAAGCGGCTTACGAACTCGGATATGAAATGGCCGAAATTGACGTTCGGCTGACTGCGGATAAAATCTGTATTCTGTTTCATGACAGCGACCTTAAAGGAATGAAGATAAAGACGAGTACGCTGCAGACTTTGCGAGAGCACCTCACAATATCAACTCTCCAAGAAGTATTTGAATGGTTTTCATCGGTAAAAAAATTCAAACTCAATATCGAAATTAAATCTCGGGACATTATCCATTTTGCGCTCGAAAAAGAAGTCGTTCGACTTATCCGGAAGTTTAATCTCGAAAAGCGGGTACTGGTTTCAAGTTTTAACCCGTTTACTTTGTATAAAATCCGAACTTTCTGTCCGGCCGTGTTCCGGGCCATTTTACTGACATTGAGTGAAGAACACGGAAATAATTTTTTCACTCGTTCACTATTGCTGAATCTTCTTTGCCGGCCGCACATGTTGAACTTACGTTATTCCGACTACACTGAAAAATACCGCGTACTCGCGCAGCAAGTGCCGGTTGTGCTCTGGACGGTAAATGACCTCGCTTTTTATCAGGCAGTCAAAACTGAAGTGCACGGAATCATTTCAGATGAAATAACGCCGGCAAACCTGAAAGTGGTTCATGATGCTGAAATCCGTTGATCCGACACAGACCGAAGCCTGGAAAAAGCTGACCAGTCATGCAGCCAAAATTAAATCCATGCAGCTTCGTCATCTGTTTACGGCAGATAGCGAAAGATTCAATAAGTTCTCAGTGGCGTTCGGCCCCGACCTCTTTCTTGATTACTCTAAGAATTTTCTGAATGAAGAAACCATAAAACTTTTGTTAGCACTAAGTGAAGAGTGCCAGTTACCGGCCGCCATCAAGCAGCTTTTTGCGGGCATAAAAATCAATCGAACCGAAAATCGTGCAGTACTTCATACAGCATTAAGGCATCAGGGCACGGCACCCGTTGTTACCGACAATGAAGATGTTATGCCCGGGGTACGGCGGGTACTTGAGCAAATGCGCCGGTTTTCCGAAAAAGTTTCTACAGGAGAGTGGCTCGGCTATACGGGAAAGCCGGTTCGTAATATCGTCAATATCGGTATCGGCGGTTCAGATCTGGGCCCACACATGGTGACTGAGGCGTTGAAGGCATATCAACTTCCGCATCTGACTGTGCATTATGTTTCAAACATTGATAGTGCCCATATACATGAAACTCTTAGTGGACTAGATCCTGAAACCACGCTGTTTCTGATTGCTTCAAAGTCATTTTCAACTCAGGAAACTATGACGAATGCGACGGCTGCCCGAAACTGGTTTTTAGCAAAAGCCCAAGGAACAGAGCACGTGGCTAAACATTTTGCGGCGATCTCGGTTAACAGCGAAAAAGTCAGGGAGTTCGGGATTGCAGATTCCAATAGGTTTGAATTCTGGGACTGGGTCGGCGGGCGCTTCAGTTTGTGTTCGGCGATCGGGCTTTCTATTGCGTGCTCGGTAGGTTTTGAAAATTTCGAAAAGCTTTTGCATGGGGCATATGAAATGGACATGCATTTTGCGGGAGCCCCGCATGGAAGCAATATTCCGGTACTCTTGGCGCTGATCGGAATCTGGTACGGTAATTTTTTTGACGCCGATACAGAAGCGATACTTCCTTACGATCAGTATCTGAGCCGATTTGTACCCTACATTCAGCAATGCAATATGGAAAGCAATGGAAAATCCATCGACCGTAACGGACAGAAAATAAATTATCAAACCGGTCCGGTGATCTGGGGCGAACCCGGCACGAATGGCCAACATGCTTTTTACCAGTTGCTTCATCAAGGTACTAAATTTATTCCATGTGATTTTCTGGCGCCGGTAAATCGCGATAATGATCCGAATAATCAGCATCCGAAGCTTCTGGCGCATTTTTTTGCTCAGACCGAGGCCCTGGCTTTCGGGAATGTCGCTGATCAACTCGGGAATCAGGAACCTTTTAAATTATTTAGAGGGAATCATCCGAGTAATTCAATTCTCTATAAAAGCCTTACGCCCAATACACTGGGTTCGTTGATAGCAATGTACGAGCATAAAATTTTCGTTCAGGGTGTGATCTGGAATATTTTCAGTTTTGATCAGTGGGGTGTGGAGCTCGGAAAAAAGCTGGCCGCAAAGATATTGCCGGAACTCGAAAGTTCAGAACCTGTGACTTCGCACGATAGCTCAACTAACGGTCTGATCAATCTTTATAAATCAATGCGAGTTTGACAAAAAAGGCAAACTTGCTGCGCCCAGCACACCTGCAAGATTGCCGGCTTTGGCCACTTCAATCGGCGCACGGAAGGCCGGATTTTTTTCATTGATCAATGCAACATAATATTTTTTGGTCTTTACCCAGAAGAGATCTTTGATTTTAATCAGACCGCCGCTGAAAAGTATTTTATCCAGATGAAAACCCATCGAAAGACTGTAGCAAAGCGAAGCCAGTGCCCAGGCCATATCATCAAAAAGCACTTCATATTTTTTGTTCAACCTATGCGCGACGACGAGCTCTTCAACCGAGCTACCCACAAATCCCAATGCGCGGGCGCGCTTAAGTAGCGCCGTGCCAGAGGCGATTCCTTCAACGGTGTGATCAACAATCGAAGTTCCGTTTTGCTGGCGGCCCTTAATATCAATCAGAACGTGGCCCCACTCCGAACCCATGCCGCCGGTCTGACAGGGTAGCCCATTAAAGATGACGCCGGTGCCGATTCCGGTACCTACCGTAATGACGACAAAACTTTTGCATTCAGAAGCCGCGCCGATCCATTTTTCTGCGAAGGCTGCGGCAATGGCATCATTCTGAAAAAACACCCGTGGTTTCCACGAGCTTGCTGCCAGTTGTTTTTCCAGTTCTTTGACAATTTTAAATTTTTTCCAGCCCGGAAAATTGGAAGGATCAATCAGCTCGCCGTGCTGCACATTCAGCGGTCCGGCGCTGGCAAGGCCGATTCCCGCAAAGTTTTTTGCTGATGTCTCGGTCGGGTAGCGTAATTTGTAATCGAGACAAGCCGCTTTAATTAAAGCCATAACCTTCTCTTTTGCGGCGGTTGGCGAAGCCGAACCTGCCAGATCAAGCGGAAATTTCCCGTGCTCTAAAATTTTTCCGTTACTGTTCACAAGTGCAGTGGCAAGTTTTGTTCCGCCAAGATCAATTCCGATACTGTATTTCATTTCTGTATTCTCTCATTTGCAAGTAAGACCACGGCCGATTTCGGTTGAATTGCGGTCATCAGCCTCGATTTGCTGTCGACAAAATAAAGCTTCGCGCAATTGCGGTCGGCAGAGTTAAGACCTTCTGCCACATTACAATAATGGCCCGACGGAAGCGTAGTTTGCAGGTGCTCTTCGATATTTTCAGTGGAATTGTTAATGGCAACAAAGCCTAAACGCCCACGCGAAAATGCCATTTGATTTGTTCCGTTACTCCACCGGTTCGTCGTATAAAAAGCCCGGTCTGTTAGATTTCTGAACCGTACAAGGCCAGCCACTTCCGGCAAGCGGTGTTCGCAAGTCCATGTCGTTGTGCAATCGACCGGCTTTGTCATTAAATCCGGCCCAAGGGGCGGCCCTTGGTCAAAGCTATTCATTTTAAATCCCGAAAAAATCTGCGGATAAGCATAGGGCCACGTCAGCATGAAAACCTGCGCCAGCCTGAACTGCAGCGGGTCTTCTTCAAATGTCAGCAGACTTGAACGGTCGCGCAATCGTTGCAGATCGTGATTATCCACAAATACCACGGAGTCTTCGCTGGGTGGCAACCCGTAATTCATATAAAATAATCGACTGAAGTTCTGGTGCTTGAATGCCGCCCCAACTGCAAACGGAAAGGCAAATACTGTCATGTCTCCGGTGGCGG
>JANOJH010000114.1:0-1648 GCA_031408135.1 Bdellovibrio sp.
CAATTGAATCGCTATATCATCTGAACCAATTGTCTTCACAAACAAATGCGCAAACTCTTCATCGGGTTGAAGGTTGAGTTCGCCTTGCAAATCCTGACGATTCAGCACGCGTGGATTGTTATCGCTTGTGTTTTTTGCCAACCACGAACGCACTTCTTCAAGCGTGCCATCAGGTATAGTGGTAATCTTTTTCTTCTCATCTGCCTTCATCGCTTTAAAGTTCGGCTCATCTCCTTGCAGTCGACCCGGGCGCTCATACGTCCATGGGGTTTTACTTTCGATGTTATAAAAGGGAATGCTGGATGTGTATAGAATCTTCTTCCCATCAGGCGACCACCGTGGACGGCCCGCACCATACTCAGACTTTGTAATGGCATGAGCTTCGCCTCCGCTTAACGGCAACAACCAGACTTGTGATTTATCTCCATCGGTGCGAACAAAGGCGAGTTGTTTCCCATCGGGTGACCATTGTGGTTGGCCATCATTCTTATCCCCAAAAGTTAATTGAGTAGGTTCTGTTTTCCCAATCAGATCCAACAAGTAAAGTTGTCGTGTGTAGTAATACTCATTGTCATTCTTAACCGCTTTGCGGTTGACCACCATCACAGCTTTGCTCCCATCAGGGGAAATTTGGATTTGACTGGTCGTGGCGATCTTCATGAGATCGGAGGCCACAATTGGTTTTTTGGTTTGAGCAAAAAGAATGGCTGGTACAAAAACCAGTAACAGAAGTAGATTTTTCTTATTCATGTTTTATTTTTCTGAATAGTTAATTGTGAATATTCTCTTGGTGATTTATTTGTGTCTTAGCGTCTTTGTGGTTCAATCCGGTTTCATGAAATTGAGCCACGAAGGCTCCAAGATTCACAAAGTATAGATCAGGATTTAATTTTTTCTGATATTACTTACTTAAAGGTAAATCCACACTTTCACCCCACACATACTTATTAAACCACTGCCAGTTGTGCCAGGTGGCGGCCAGGCGTTCTTTTGGTTTGGTGATGCCGTGGCCAAAGCCTTTGTAGATCATTAGCTCACTGGGAACATTCTTATCGCGCAAGCCTTGTAATAATTCGTAGGCATTGGCAATAGGCACACGTTTGTCAAACTCTCCGTGCTGAATAAGCGTTGGTGTTTTTGCATTGTTAATGTTTGTAATCGGTGATGTCTTTTTATAAATACTTTCATCACTCCATGGTGTTGCTTTCAAATATTGGCGTGTGAACGGATGAATGTCGGTGTTCACATAGTACGTCATCCAATTGGAGATGCCCGCGCCTACGCTTATGGCCTTGAATGCATCAGAGTTGGTGGTCAGATAAGCTGAAATATATCCGCCCTGGCTCCAACCCATGCAACCCATTTTTGATTTATCGATTAATCCTTTCGAATCCAGGTAATCAACTCCTGAAAGCACATCCCACGCATCGCCCACGCCAAGGTTTTTTACATTCAAGGAGCGGAAGGCTTCGCCATAACCTGCCGAGCCGCGGTAGTTGGGGCGTAACACTAAACAACCTTTGTCGAGCCATTGCAATAATGGATATACATAACCCGGAACTGGCGTAGGTGTATCAATCCCAGTTGGGCCACCATGAATTACAACCATCAATGGATATTTTTTGGAAGGATCATAATTTTTTGGTTT
>JANOJH010000145.1:0-1286 GCA_031408135.1 Bdellovibrio sp.
CGATCACCTTTCCAATGCGCCTTTTAGTTGTTTTATAAAATGATCGACCGGATTTTTTTTTGATTTACCTCACTATACTTCTGCACAGCCGACCATTTTGAAGTATAACCTCCAAGCTATGTTAGTAGCCAATCCATTCAAATCCCGAAGATTGAATTTCATCAAACTGAAACGGAATAGTCTTTGTTCATCAATTAACGTTCTCTCTTTATCCCAATACCGCGCCATCATAAATGATTGCGTTGCGAATGACGAAATCGAATTTTTGGGGTTGGCAGGCAAGTATGAGTATAGAAATAAAGAGAATGTTTGATCGTTTTTGATCCTATCAATATCTATTTCTCTTAGGGCCTGATCGCGTATCAAAGAAATTCAACAATATTATTTCATTCTCCGTTACTCTATAGAAAAGTCGATTGTGCTTAGTTAGTAAAAATCCCTTAATGTTTTTTTCAGAGTTCTCTGTAGTGCCCAAGTCTGATTGATCTGAAATCAATTCAATGATGTCGTAAGTCCTTTTTACAAAATTGTGTGTTACCCCAGAACCCCATTCATTTTCTAAGTAGTCAATTATCTTGTTGAATTTATTATTGGCTCTTTTAGTCCAGACTATTTTCCTAGCCATTTGCCATGCTGCTTTTTAACCTCTTCATGACTGATTAAATTCTTTGGGTCAAAACTCTCCTCAAATGAAAGTAAAAGTTCATCTTTCTCCTCTGCACTTAGGCTATCCCAAAGCTCGCCTGTCTGATTGTTGTTAAGCCGTTGAATTAGTTTAAAGTAGCCTTTTAAAACAGCTTCATCCTCAATTTTCTCAATAAGGTTATGGAAGTCATCCTTAATTTTCATGTTACAATTATTTTGAATGTCAATTTACCCATATTTCCCATGTGACGGAAACGAAATTAAGAAACAATAACTGGAATGCAACACCGAATCTCCTATGGTTCACAGCTCATTGTTGGTGCCATTTACCTTACTATATTTCTGCACCGGTCAAATTAAGATTGAAATCTTAGAAATGCTCCAAATAAAATATAATGCCCCGAAAATTATTTTTCTTAAAATCATTCCCTAACTATTAACTTGAAGCCTTAAAGATGAATGCTGAATTTTCATTAGCGATTTCGAACTGCCCTGCCCGGCATTGCACCTGTGTGTTCACCATCTTTTAGTACTTGCACTCCATTCACAAATACATGAAATACTCCGGTTGCATACTGATGTGGGTTTTCAAAAGTAGCGTTGTCTTGTATCCTTGCAGGATCGAAAACAACTATGTCGGC
>JANOJH010000149.1:0-3592 GCA_031408135.1 Bdellovibrio sp.
CAAAAACTCCATAGTCGCCGGATTGCCAAGTAGTTTTTAACTTATCCTTTAAGGTTTTCATTTCAGCAGTCATTGTGTTCATTTTTTGCCCTATCAGTAGGTGAGCCAACAAATTGTTCACCTTGGTTTTATGTTTGGTTATTTGATCACAACAACGGGAACAAATGCAACTAAAGCACAAATTACTTCCTGAATTTCATTTTCACCGTAATTCAGATTCTTCATTACATTTTGTACGTCGCCACCTGCCGAGAGAAAATCCGCATTGGTGATCTTTAAATGCTTATGAGCGACGTCCATACTTCTGCCGGTGTATTTTCCGCCGCCGCCGGTACCAATGACTAAAAAATCAGTTACATTGTCGACAAATGGGCCTTTTTCAAGATGGGTAAACATATGGCCGATCTGCTTATTATTTGAGTGGGTCATGAATATATTCGTAGCTAAGGTTCTGATCTTTTCTTTTTCGCCGAGTCTCAAGTAGAGCGAGCTTTTAGCCTGTCGGGCTTTCATTGTGAGTGCCGAGTCTTTGCACATGGTTTGAAGGCCTGCAACCTGCTCGGAATCGGAAGGCTTCTTCGTTTCGGGTGTTGCACAACCTGCAATGGATAATGTGAGAATCAGCGGTAAAAATAATTTCATAGTGTCTCCTGTTATTTGTTAACTTCATGAGTATCTCTTTTATGTTTGTTTTATTAGTTCTTTTTCTGTACTTAGATGGCTTTAGTGATCAATAATTGTTAATTGAGGTGATACTTATGGGTAAATCGAATAGCTATGGCCAGTTCTGTTCAGTTGCACGGGCAGCTGAAGTGGTTGCGTCGCGTTGGACTCTTTTGGTCTTAAGAGAATTACTCGCCGGGAGCACGAAATTCAATGATCTGAGAAAGGGTCTTCCACAGATGTCGCCTTCGCTTTTATCGAAGAGATTAATTGAGCTGAATGAGGCCGGTATAATCGACAAAAAAATCGCGTCTAAGGGCCGTGGATTTCAGTATTTTTTGTCTGATTCAGGCAAAGAACTGAGTCCGATTATTGAAACACTCGGAATCTGGGGTCAAAAATTTGTAGTTACTGAGTTTGAAAAACATGAACTCGATCCGACGCTTCTTATGTGGGATATTCAGAGACGAATCGAGACTTCATATTTTCCGGAAAAAGGGCGGTTTGTCGCGGAATTTTTCTTAAAGGGCGCTCCCAATGAGCGAAAAAACTGGTGGCTGGTGATAAATAATAGAGACGTTGATTTATGTGTTCACCATCCGGGTTTTGAAGCTGATATTTTTATAGAGGCAAATCTGAAGGCCTTAACCGATGTATGGATGGGTGTCTGTACTCTGGAGTCGGCGAAGAAAGAGAATAAACTTACTCTTAACGGCACCGGCAAATATGTACATTCTTTTAAAAAATGGTTTCTATTAAGCCCATTTGCCGGATTTCATCCGAAGACTTCATGAGCTCTGGATTGAATCTGTTAGATCTTCAATCGCAAGAAGATTAGGGATGGATGAAGAGAAAAATTCTTAAGCGGAATCCTGGCGGTGGGCGAAGCACGAGTTATTCATTGGTTAAATATTAAAATAGTAAGGCCAGTTTGTAATTCAGAATAAGCGCGAATTTTCAGCGCTTGATGTGATTGCGGTTATCACCGGATGTTGTACTTTGTAATGCTTCATAGGTTTTTATCACCACTGATTCGCCGGGACTTCTGTTTTCGAGCTGATGAAACAGCTCAAAAACCACCGTTTCGTAACTGATGTTTTCAATATGGGATTGTTTCAGCAGCAAAAGGTCATATCGTGCGGCGCGATCGACCAGTTTCCCGTTTGTCGGTGAAACAAAAGTCATAAAGTTAGAAGCGGTCCGTCCGAGCTTGGCCATAATGAGAGTCGAATGAATATTGAGCAGTATTTTTAAATAAATATGATCGAACAAATCGCCTAATTTTGGAGTTTCAAATTTATCTTCAAAGCCCTGAATGCGCCAGATAAGAGAATGATCTGTTTTCTGGATAGAAAAGATAATATGCTCTGCCTCGGGAATGGTTTTTATGCGGTTGTTCAGTACCTGATTAGAAAAATCAAAACCTCCTAAATATTCCGCTGTTGTCATGTGACTTCGCTGGTTCCAATTAAGTAGGCGCGGAGGGCGCGCCAATAGTTTGTGCCAAGCCTCATCGCCGCTGTGGGTGGAGGGAATCATGAGATAGGCCAAAGATTGGTCGGGAGTTGAATCGATTTTGTTTCCAAGGGGAGGAAGGCTAAAAGTCGGCGAGCGTTCGGTTACGTCTGTAAAAACTGTAATGGCCATTTCATCGGTTGCGTAAATGATTTTATTTTTTGATCGGTAAACTTCATACTCTAATTCGATGAATTTTTTTAATTTAGTGACATTCGAATTTTCTAAAAAGTTTATGAATTCAGTTAAATCCGTTTTGTCGTGATGGAACAGACTCATTCCGATGGCTAACATCAGAACGGTTGAAGCCTGCATTCGCGTGCTGCCCGAAAGAGCCATGGGGCCCACATCAAGACAAATGCTATGAATTTTCGGATTCAATAAAATATTTCGTGAACGCTCAATCTGCTCGATAAGAAGTTCACGAGGGTTGCAATAGAGAAAGTAAGGCTTTCTCTTGGAAACAGCTGCCGCTTTTTCTGTAGCGCCGATAACAAATGAGGTTTCGCCTCCTTCAGAAGAGCAGATAAGCAGGTCGTTTTCTGAAAAGCCTAAGGAGGTTAAATGTTCGACACCGTATTCGGCATAATCCTCAAAACCTTCGATCGAATTGACAAGGGCGGTATCGCCGCCGGCTATAAAGCTGATGACCGAATTGCTGTCAGGTTTATGTTGGCGCCATAGGAATTCTAAAGAAAGTGAAAGTCTGCCGGTGGCGCCGCATCCGCAGAGAAAAATTCGTCCGCCGGTAGTAAGGGTGTCGTTGATAGAGGTCGTTAAGTTTTCTAAATGAGGCAAGTAGTCTGTCAGTTTTTTTAGGGCGGACAGATCAACATCAAGTAATTGTTCAATGGCTAGCGACAGATTATTGTGAGCATGGGTCGTGAGATCGCGGGTTTGACTATGGCTGCTTTCGGTTGTGAGTTTGCCCAATTGAAAGCGATGGGCTTGTTTAAGATAATCGAGTGCTTTTGTCTGCGAGTTATTCATGTAAAAAGCATAGCAGAACTTTCAAAAGAGGTTATGATTTCCGTCATATATTGTCGTCGAAATTTGTCGAAATTAGGAAATGTAGCATAATGATTTCAATGGGTTATTTTGCAAGTCCGTTCTTTTTTATATTTGTTTAAGGTTGCAATGAGATTTTTGCGCTGTATTGGTTTCGTAATATAATCAGAAAACCCCAAACTCAAGGCTTTTTCCCGTTCTTCATTTAAGGCATGAGCTGTTAAGGCGATGATGGGTTTTTTATAACCGCCCTGTCGCAGTTGTTGCGTGGCTTCGTAGCCGTCCATTACTGGCATTTGAATGTCCATATGCACAACATCGAAGTCTTTGTTTAAAGCCATTTCAATTCCTTCTCGGCCATTGATGGCCATATCCAATTCACAACCAGTATCTTTGAGAAAGTGTT
>JANOJH010000151.1:0-7715 GCA_031408135.1 Bdellovibrio sp.
GGCCACATGGATAAAATCCTCGTTTATGAAGGCAAAAAAGTAAAACAAGGAGAAGTGATCGGTGCTCTTGGCAATACTGGCCGCTCTTCGGGGCCGCACCTGCATTTTGAAATCAGACGCTTAAATGGACCGATAGACCCACTGCCGATGTTACCGGCCGGCGAATCGCTTACCAATGATGTTGATAACGGCGCTGACGAGGAATAGTTAAACTTTTCTAACTGAAGTTTTAGGCTTTTCCGGCGGCGGCGCGCTTACGAATCGATTTGAACACATTAATTGCCATCGGCGTCAGTGAAACACCGATAATTCCAAGTACAAGTAATGTAAAATTCTTTTTTATGATTTCGATATTTCCGAAATAGTACCCGGCTAAAACAAAAATAAAAACCCAGGCAACCGATCCCGCGGCCGAAAGTGCCAGGAATTTGCGATACCGAATAAGGCTCATGCCTGCAAAAAATGGTGCCATCGTCCGGATTAACGGAAAGAATCTCGACAGGCTGACTGCCCAGACTCCTTTTTTTTCAAAAAATTCTTCAGTACTGCTCAGGTATTTCTTCTTCAGGAACCAATACTCACGATCAAACAACGAACGTCCGAGTTTTCGGCCCACCAGATAGTTTGTGGAGTCGCCGAGAATTGCCGCTATAATCAAAAGTGGGATTATATTCTCAACCTCTAAAAAGCCCGGGCGTGCAGCTAGCGCACCAACCGCAAACAAAAGCGAATCTCCCGGCAAAAATGGCATAAAGACCAGACCCGTTTCGCAGAAAATAATTAAAAATAAAATGAGATAAAGCAAGGGGCCCCAGGTGCCGGCCCACTCGATCAGTGTCACGTCGATATGTAGGATAGAGTCGATAAATTCAAGCATAGAAAGCACCATAGCCAGCATTCTGATTTAGATCAAGCATTGACAGTCCTGCCGCTAATTTCTTAACATTGAATTATGACTCAAAAAACTGCATTGATACTTTCCGGCGGTGGCGCACGTGGTGCCTATCAGGCGGGCGTGTTAAAAGGCCTAGCCGAAATTCTGCCCGAGAAAAAGAAAAGTCCGTTCAGTATTATTTCGGGGGTCAGTGCCGGTGCTATTAACGGCGCCAAACTTGCCTGCGACATCGAATCTTTTGAAAATGCGGTCGAAAAGCTGAATTTCCTGTGGTCGCAGATCTCGACCGAGCAGGTTTTTAAAACTGACATTCTCTCAATGAATAAATTTTCTTTTGGGTTACTCGGTAATCACAAAAAAATCGATTCAATTCTCGACACCTCACCACTCTATGATTTACTCAAAAGACACTGTGATTTTTCAAAGATAAAAAAGAATCTCGATGCCAAGGTTTTTGAATCGCTGATTATAACCGCCAATAATTACTCGAGCGGCACGGCCGTCAGCTTTGTTCAAACCTCCACCTCAAAGCTGACGTGGAAAGAGAGTCGCCGGTTGGCGGTACTTTCTGAAATAAATGCCGATCATGTTATGGCATCCTCGGCTATTCCGATGTTGTTTCCCCCGATTCAAATCGGTTCCCATTATTATGGCGACGGCTGCGTCCGGAACAGTACACCTTGTTCTCCTTCGCTTCGCATGGGCGCCGACCGCATTTTCGTCGTGGGCGTCCGCACGCAAATGAACTCAGAAATTACAAACCGCCTTGAAAATCCGGCTGTTAAAGATATCCAGCCGTCGGTGATCCGCATTTTTAACACTTTGCTGAACGCCGTACTGCTAGATTCGGTCGAGCAGGATGTGCACCGAATTAGCCGTATAAATCAGTTGGTCGACCTGGCCGGTGAAAACTCAGCACGCGAAGGTTTTAAAAAAATTCCGGCGCTCTGTATTTCGCCGTCTGAAGACATCGGTGAACTTGCGCGGCAGCAGGCCCATCATTTACCCCGCCTGATCCGCATGACGATTTCAGCAATGGGTTCACTTGATGAAGCCAGTGAAATCTTAAGTTATTTATTATTTGAGCCGCATTTTTGTCGCAAATTGCTTGAAATGGGCTACAATGATGCCATCAACTCAAGAAAACAGATCGAAGAATTTTTCCTGGGAACTGAGAGTCAAGGAGCACTATGAATCCAGCATTGGATATCAAATGGTTTTTGCAGCTGAACGGAAACGTTAAAGGGCCCTTCTCACAGGACGCACTTCAATCCACGCTGCAAACTCTCGACGATTCGGCAACAGCGCAGGCTCTGATCTGGAAACGCGGCCTTCCGGAATGGGTTAAAGCCAGTAAATTTCAGACAATCAAACTGCAAGCAGCTGAATCTCCGGGTGCCAGCGATTCCGAAACCAAAACTGAAATGGCACCTGCCAATGATGACCTTTTCGAAAAGACTTTTACGCAGACCTTTACCCAAGGGGCCTTCTACCGGGCACAGGTTAATTTCATCGATCAGCCGCTGATGACCAAGTCTGAACTTCTGAGCCTGATCGCAAAGCAGCAGGATGTTTCAAAAATTTCTATCCAGGATCCGAAAACTAAAGAATGGAAAGAAGTTTACGCCTTTCCTGATATCGTTGAACGCCTTGGTCTTTCGCGCCGAAAACAGCCCCGCGTGCCGATCCTCGCCCAGTTTTCGGGTAAATCGAATAAAAACCAGGAAGTTTCTTATCGCGTGATCACGATCAGTCAGGGTGGCATGGGTTTTACTGAAAACCATGACCTGAAAATCGGTGATGAAGTTGAAGGCCAGATCACAAGCCCGCATTTTTTCCAGGCGATAAACGTAAAAGCCGAAGTCATTTATGCGGGTCAGGACGGCTACATCGGCCTGAAATTTTCCCAGATTCCGGACGAAGCGCGCGCCGCGATCATTGATTATATCAAAAAGTTCGGCAAGAACGCCGCTAATACCCCGTAAATGGAAAAAGGCTGGCCCGGGTTACCCTATCACTCTGTCTCCGAACATTATAAGCGAATCTTCAAAGAAAAAGTTTATAAAATCCCGGTAGCCGTTGTAGACGACTGTCCGAACCGCATGGGACTTAAAGGCATGCAGACCTGCAGCTTCTGCGATGTTTGGGGCTCTGCCGCGCGCGAGGCCTCATTTCAGATGACACTCGACACGCAAATCGAAACCTACCATCAGCTCATCGCTAAAAAGTATAAGGCTAAAAAATATCTTGTTTATTTTCAAGCCTACACCAATACCTTTACAAAAATTCCGGTGTTGCGGCAGAATTTTGAAACCGCGCTGAAGTACCCGTTTGTAAGCGGCTTCGTGCTGGGTACCCGGCCCGATTGCTTATCCGAGGCCGTTCTTAACCTCTGGCAGGAATACTGTCAGAAAAGTTTCGTGGCCGTTGAGCTCGGCGTGCAGAGTTTTTTTAATCCACATCTTGAATTTATGCGCCGGGGACACACCGCTGAAGATTCTCTTGCAGCTGTAAAAAAGATTTCGGAAAAAACTACTGTGGATCTCGGAATTCATCTTATTTTCGGATCTCCGGAAGAATCAGAAAGGCAAGTCATCGAAACCGCACGCATCTGCAATGATTTACCGATCACAAATGTAAAATTACACAATATGCATGTTTTAAAAAACACCGAACTTGAAAAGTGGCACCTGGCTGGAACCTACGCTCCTATTGAGTTACCGGAGTACACGCACAAGGTTCAACTGTTTTTGTCGCACCTGCACCCGCGAATTGCGATCAATCGTCTGACCGCCTACGCTCCGCGATGGGATGAATTGATTGCACCCAAGTGGACCGCCGACAAAATGGGGCCGCATCAGGCAATCGTTGATTTTATGAGAGCTGAAAAAATATACCAAGGCTGCAACTTGACTCCTCAGGACGAGACTGATCGCAAATTATTTCATCAAATGAGCCTTCGAGTTGAACGAACAAACAGCATCTGACAGATAATGTAAGATATTGTTGTTTCTGCACCATGCTAGGGTAAAAAAGTGAAATTATACACGCCTAAACCAAAGTCTTGACATGGTTCCTCGAGAGAGAACGCAAGCAAGACTTTGGTCTGTTGAATTTCATTTTTTCGCACAGCGTTCGCCCAGAAATTAGACATATTCATATTTTTTTTTATTTTTTTCTTTGCAACTTCAAAAAAAAACATTCAGTCTTAGATACAAGATATACGGGTCTTATCGGTAAGATTGCTTACTCAACCACTAGATATAGTGGTCGGGATAAAAAGTCCCGATAATGTCGCGGTAATATCTGCAGACCAGGACGGTCAACTAAAATTTCTTGATAAAACATTAACTGGACTAAACTTACAAAGTTTCTGAGGGGGAGCTTTGCAGGGGTTTTTTGTCTCAAAAACAAAAAAATTTTCTACAGACGGAGGGGATATGGAAATTCTTAAAAGAGATCAAATGACAACAATGGGTTACGCATCATCAGGTGGAAATTCATCTCCACATATTATGAGAGTTAAAAAACGTGATGGTACACTCGAACCGGTCGACGTTACAAAAATCGTTGAGCGGGTTAATCGTTGTTGTCAGGGTCTTGCTCAGGTTGATCCTCTTCGTGTTGCAACGAAAGCCATCAGTGGCCTCTATGATGGTGCTACAACTAAGGAACTCGATAACCTCAGTATCCAGACGGCTTCATTGCTAATCGGTGAAGACCCTGAATATTCCCGTTTGGCGGCCCGTCTTTTATCGACTTATATTGACGAAGAAGTTAAAGCCCAGAAAATCGGATCTTTTGCCGATTCAATTCAGTGCGGATTTAAAAATGGTTTACTGGCGCAGTCGACCTTCGACTTTGTAATGCAACATAAGGCCGAATTGTGTGCCTCGATCGAACATTATAAAACCGACCGCTTCGAGTATTTCGGATTACGCACAATTTACGATCGTTATTTATTAAAAAATCCGACTTCCCGTCAGGTTTTCGAAACCCCACAATACTTTTTCATGCGTGTAGCCTGCGGACTGGCCCAGAATCCGAGTGAGGCTATCGAATTTTACCGGATGATCTCATCGCATGATTATTTACCTTCAACTCCTACACTTTTCAATTCCGGCACTTTACGTCCACAGATGAGTTCATGCTACCTGCTGGATTCTCCGCAGGATGACCTGAGATCAATTTACACTAAATATACCGACATCGCATTATTGTCTAAATTTGCGGGCGGTATCGGTCTTGCCTACAGCCGCATTCGCTCTCGAGGTTCACTGATTAAGGGCACCAATGGTCACTCAAACGGGATTATTCCTTGGTTAAAAACCCTTGATTCTTCGGTTGCGGCGGTTAACCAGGGCGGAAAGCGCAAGGGCGCAGCCTGTGTTTATCTTGAAACCTGGCATGCCGATATCGAAGAATTTCTTGAGTTGCGCGATAACACTGGCGACGAAGCTAAACGCACGCACAATATCAATGTTGCGAACTGGATTCCGGACCTGTTCATGCAGCGGGTAGAAGCCGATGCAATGTGGTCGTTGTTCGATCCAAACCTTGTTCCGCAATTCACAGATCTTTTCGGTGCGGAATTCGAACAGGCCTACCTTGTCGCTGAAGCCGATAAAAAATATCACAAACAGATTAAAGCGCGCGATCTCTACACGAGAATGATGAAAACACTGGCTCAGACTGGTAACGGCTGGATGACTTTTAAAGATGCGTCCAATCTGAAATCCAATCAGACAGGCCTGCCAGAAAATGTTATTCATCTTTCAAACCTGTGTACTGAAATTCTCGAAGTCACATCAAATAACGAAACCGCAGTTTGTAATTTAGGTTCGGTCAATCTTAGCCGACATATTACAAATGGCCAGTTCGACTTCGAAAAACTTGCTAAAACAGTTCGTCTGGCAGTTAAATTTCTTGATCGCGTGGTTGATATTAACTTCTACCCGATTGAAACAGCGGCTTCTTCAAATAGTCGGTGGAGACCGGTCGGCCTTGGCATCATGGGCCTGCAAGACGCCTTTTTTAAGTTGAAGTTGCCTTTTGATTCAACCGAAGCTCAGCAGCTCTCAGTAAAGATTCAGGAAGAAATTTATTTCAGCGCATTAACTGCAAGTATCGAACTCGCTGAAACATTCGGGCCGCATACAAACTTTAAAGAAACCCGTGCGGCTCAAGGTGTGTTTCAATTTGAATTATGGAATATTAAGCCAACGGATGAAACCAGGTGGAATAACTTACGTACTAAGATGCTTGAGCACGGCTTAAGAAACTCATTGATGATTGCGATCGCGCCTACGGCGACAATTGCTTCGATCGTCGGTTCTTACGAAGCCACTGAACCGCAAGTATCAAATTTATTCAAACGCGAAACCCTTTCCGGCGAGTTCATGCAGATTAACCGTTACTTAGTCAATGACCTGAAAGCTAAAGGGCTCTGGAACGAAGAAGTCCGCAATGCTGTCAAATTTAATGACGGTTCAATTCAGGATATTGCGGTCATCCCGCAGGACATCAAAGATCTGTACCGCACGGTCTGGGAAGTTCCGATGAAAGCTTTGGTTGATATGGCTGCCGACCGTGGGGCCTATATTGATCAATCGCAATCTTTAAATTTATTCATGGAAACCCCGACGATTGGCAAACTTTCCTCAATGTATATGTATGCATGGAAGAAAGGCTTAAAGACGACGTATTATCTCCGCTCACGCCCTGCAACTGCAATTGCTAAGACAGCCGTTAAAAAATCGACTGTTGTAGCTGAAGCCGTTACTCCAGCAAAAGAATTTACAGATGCAGAAGCGATTACATGTAGCCTTGAAAATCCAGAATCTTGCGAAGCTTGCCAGTAAAAAATTTCTCTGAAGGAGTGGGTATATGATTTTAGATCCAGGATTTGATTTAACATTACGACCGATGAAATATCCGATTTTTTACGAAATGTACAAAAACGGAATTAAGAATACCTGGACAGTTGACGAAGTGGATTTTTCAACCGATCTGGTTGATCTGAACACGAAGATGACCGCTTCAGAAAAACATTTGATTCATCGGTTGGTGGCTTTCTTTGCCACCGGGGATTCGATTGTCAGTAACAATCTGGTTCTGAATCTCTATAAACACATCAACTCTCCTGAAGCCCGGCTTTATTTAAGTCGCCAGCTTTACGAAGAGGCCTTGCATGTGCAGTTTTATCTGACGCTTCTTGATACTTACATTCCGCATCCTGACGAGCGGGCAAAGGCCTTTTCTGCCGTCGACAATATTCCGTCGATCAAGAAAAAAGCCGATTTCTGTTTTAAGTGGATGGATTCAATTAACGATCTTGATAAACTTGAAACAACCGAAGATCGCCGTAAATTCCTGATGAACGTTATTTGTTTTGCCACCTGCATTGAGGGCATGTTCTTTTTTGCAGCTTTTGCGTATGTTTACTTCTTAAGATCAAAGGGTTTACTTGCAGGACTTGCTGCCGGTACCAACTGGGTTTTCAGAGATGAAAGCATGCACATGGCTTTTGCCATGAAAGTTATTGAAACCGTACGCAAAGAAGATCCTGCGGTTTTCAATGAACAGTTGGAAGAAATGGTTATACAAATGCTTGAGGATGCAATCGACTGCGAAATGACTTTTGCAGAAGACTTGGTTTCAAACGGAATTGCCGGCCTATCTTTGAATGATATGCGCCAGTATCTGGAATTTATTGCAGATCAACGCCTTGAGAGCCTGAGCATTCCGACACGTTACAACACGAAAAATCCTTTTGGCTTTATGGAACTTCAGGATATGCAGGAGCTTGCAAACTTTTTTG
>JANOJH010000152.1:0-2754 GCA_031408135.1 Bdellovibrio sp.
GCACCTGCAGATGGCATTGTCAGTTTCGCCGGCTGGGACGATTTTTACGGGAAACTGGTATCTGTGGATCACGGGTTCGGAGTGTTGACGCGCTATGCGCATAACTCGCAGATTTATGTTCAGGTTGGGCAGAAGGTCGGAAAATACGACGTTATATCCTCTACAGGAAGTACAGGGCGTTCAACAGGGCCGCATCTGCATTACGAAGTGCGTGTTAACGGAATTCCAGTTAACCCCCTCAATTACATTCTCGACGAGTAAATTCAGACTGTCGTAAATTTTTCGACACAGCTTTGCCTGTTTTGGCATTCCGTCTCATTTTGAAACAATCAAAGCTCGCACGCTTTCTGCCTATGGCTCGACTCTTGAATCATAAGGGTTAAGAGGCGGAGTTGAAAATGCTAAGATGTTTATCTCTGGTTTTATTGACAGTGTTCGCAGGGTTTTCGGGATGGGCACGCCCCTTAAGTCATATGCCAGTTCTGGTTATGCCATCATCTGATTACGACAGCGGAGCGAATTCCCAAAAGGATTTTAACAAAAGAGTTTTGCCGAAATCATTGACCGCTGCCGATTCGTCGCAGTCTGTGGTTGCAAAAATAATTGATAATTCACTTTCTTACTGGTGGGAAAACTCAGAGATGAAAAATTCTTCTATCGGACAGACCGCAACAAAAATCGAAGAGAATATGAAAGCGGAAGTTGACCTTGGAGCTTCGGGAAGCGCATCCGATAAAACGGATCACAAACTCAGCCTGAAATTTCTTGCCATGCAGGCGCTGGCAAAAATTCAATATATCGGCTGGACAAGGGCAGAAATAAATTACGATGCAAAAGCATCCAAGGCCGAAGTTGAAGTTCTGGAGAATCTTTCGAACAATAAAGACTTAGTAATTACCCATTCATTTACTGCTTCTGAAAGTAAATCCCAATTATCCCTTCGCTGGAACTGGTAAGGTTTTGTAAGTTTGCAGCGTTCTCGGATTAATCAGCGTTGTATGATTTTTATAAATGCGAGCCGTGCTGTACAAAAGCCTTAAGGCGTCGGATTTTTTCATGCACTGATAAGTATCCGGAAACTGCTTCTTAAGTTCTGCATGCACTTTTTTTGTGTACGCGCCACTCATTCGCGGAAAAATATGGTGTTCAACGTGATAGCCGAAATTCAAATGTATGAATTCAAAAATCGGATTTGTTGTAACGGTCAGGGAATTAACCAGTGGATCATTTATTTTAGTTAATGGCGAAAGGTTATGATTCGTCGAGATGTAGCTCATTACGGTGTAATTCTGAATTGCGAACGGAATTAAAATCAAAAATGCAAAATTACTTAAACCTACGAAATAAACGAGCGAGCCCATCATCAGCACTTGAAGGCCGAATTCGATTGAAACACGAGTGTGCTTCATTTCAGACCACATCTTGTTTCCGAAACGCATGTAAATCTGATTCAAAAAAGATTGAAATGAAAACCAGAAAAAGAAATAAAAATAACTTCTGATTGTGTTAGCTCCGGGAGTCCACTGAAAAAGCCGCTGCATAAATTTCGACTGACGGTAAACGGTCATTGTGGGGAAAGCATCGGGATCTTTCAGAATGTACTGGGTGTTTCCGTGATGAAGCCTGTTGTGCCAGAATCTCCAGTAGGTCGGAGACATCAAGAATGGCGCAAACGCAAAAAATGCCACGAGGTCTTGCAGGTGTTTATTTTTAACAATCGAACCATGCAGCATTTCGTGAGAAACAAAGGCAAGTCCGGCATTAAACTGACCCATGATGAGCCCTGCGAGGATTTTCAGTGTCCAATGAATTTCCATTGTCATAACAGCATAAATCAACGCCGCATTAACACCGAGAAAAAGAACTGCGTAAGAAAGGCGGGCAGGATTGCGTTCAAAAAATTTCTGATCTAATGCCGGCGTAATAAGTTTGTTATAGTAAGCCAGATTCTTAACCGGTTCAGACGTACCATTGGGGCCGGTCGTGTGTTCAATTGTGCTCTGTTGTGTATCGAGATCGTTTGTATTATCTGAATTCAATTCAAGCCCCATTTCTGCCCCCTAAAAAAAGAATTTCTGAAGCTAACATTCAGAAATTTTAGGGTCATTAGTTTATTTGTACATTCCAAGATCATTTCTAAACTGCCGACCATCAAATACGACTTGGGCATTGAATTCATAGGCCGCTTCGCGAGCCTGTGTAAAATTGTCCCGAACCGCTATTATATTGAGCACTCGCCCGCCAACTGAAACCAGCTGGCCAGTCGGACTTAATGCTGTTCCTGCATGTAGAGTATACGTGCTTTCTGTATTTTCAGGCAACACTATCGTCTTATTTTTCACCGGCTTTTCAGGGTAGCCTTCGGCTGCATTGACGATACAAAAAGCTGTTTTATTATTGAGCTTTAAGTGACTTAGTTTTCCGTTACTGAGCTCAAAGAAAAGTTCTGCAAGATCGTTTTCAATCAACGGGAGAATGACCTGAGTTTCAGGGTCACCGAAGCGCACATTGTATTCGAGTACATAAGGTTCACCGTCTTTGATCATCAGACCGATAAACAACACGCCGTAAAATAAATATCCGCGTGTTTTCAGATGGGTGATTGAGGGCTTTACGACGTGCGCAATAATTTTTTCGTAAAGTTCTTTTTCTATTTGCATCGGTGCAACTGTTCCCATGCCGCCGGTATTGGGCCCCGTATTATTGTCGTGCAGCAGTTTGTGATCTTGAGCCATTGGCAGCGCCTGAAATTCG
>JANOJH010000171.1:0-4719 GCA_031408135.1 Bdellovibrio sp.
GCGTCTATCTTGTTTTTATCGATCATCCGGTGAAGCAAGAGTGCTGTAATGGTGATGGCAGCAGGCTCGGTAATTAACGAACCTAATAAGGGTCCAATTGTCAGTAAAGCAAAAAGCTGAAGGTAAATGTAGTCGAACCGAAAAATTTTTGAAAGCAGGCGGCTGACAGCCAAAATCGATTTCCGCGCCAGAGTAACCACGGGTCGCGTCGATGCGACAATCATTATACAGAAAATAAAAAGTGGTTCAGTCATCTGCAACGATTGTTGGTAACGAATAACCGGTGCAATACCCTCAAAGAGCGCCCATACAGCCAGAAAAATAAAGGCCCAGAAACCGAAAACGACTTCAACTTCAGAGAGCAAATGCAATAGCGCCTCGCCAGCGGTGCCCTTTTCGAATCGCCTGGCCAGTTTTGCAAAATAGGAAACCAGAAATGTATGCACCAGCGCAAATGCAAAGAAAATGGTTCCGATGAATTCGATTTTCATTTAAATTCTATTCGTCATCGAGTTCGTCGTCGCCAACGATGCCAAGGTTATATTTTTCAATTCGGTAGCGCATTGATCTGAAAGAAATGTGCAGCAATTTAGCCGCTTTCTTTTTTACGCCGCCGGCAGTATGAATGGCTTTGATCAAAAGTTCTTTTTCAATCTGGCCGATAACTTTATCAAGTTCAAGGCCACTGTCGCCCATTTCGATTTCGTTGCTGGAAGCCATTTTTCGGCCCGACGAAGTATTGACGATCGGCGGAAGTGATTCCGGCAGGATGGTTGAACCGGCTTCAAGCGCCACGGTACGTTCGATCATGTTTTCAAGCTCACGCACGTTACCCGGATAGTTATAATTTTTCAGGATATCCATGGCTTCGGTCGAAATCCCGGCAATATTTTTGTTCAGTTTGTCGTTGTATTTTTTCAGAAAATGATTCGCAAGAATTGCGATATCTTCAAGACGCTCGCGAAGCGCAGGTGTTCTGATTCCGATGACATTCAAACGGTAAAATAGATCCTGTCGGAAGGTGCCTTTAGCCACCATATCTTCTAAGTTCCGGTTGGTGGCCGCGATAATCCGAACTTCAATTTTAAGGTCTTCAGTTGCGCCAACCCTTCTGATGACACGTTCCTGAATGGCCCGCAGCAGTTTAACCTGAATTGAAACCGGTAACTCACCGACTTCATCCAGAAAAAGTGTGCCACCATCTGCAACTTCAAACAAACCGACTTTGTCGATGATAGCACCGGTAAACGAACCTTTCTTGTGACCGAACATTTCAGATTCCATCAAATTTTCAGGAATGGCACCGCAGTTGATCGTAACGAAAGGTTTGTCTTTTAACGGTCCGTTATAGTGAATGGCTTTCGCAACGACTTCTTTGCCGGTTCCGGATTCACCAGTGATCATGACATTCGTCGGCGCCTGAGAAACTCTTCTGACTAAATCGAAAACCGCATGCATCGGTGGCGAATTACCGATCATGTTCTGAAAGGAGTATTCTTTCACCAGTTCTTTTTTAAGCACGCGAACTTCGGTTTCAAGATTTTTTGAGTGCAGGGCATTTGCGATATTCAAGCGGACTTCATCGATTTTGAAGGGCTTGGTAACGTAATCGTACGCCCCCATTTTCATGGCATCGACTGCTGTTTCGGTTGTGCCGAATGCGGTGATCATCATGAAAACGATATCAGGGTAATTTTCCCTGACAAATTTAAGCAGTTCGATTCCGGTTACATTCGGCATCTGCATATCTGAAATAACCATGTCGAAAGATTTTTTCGCCAGAATTTCTTTTGCGCGTAGCCCGTCTTCGGCCGTCGTTACTTCGTAGTTTTCTTTTTTTAACATTATCTCTAAAAACTCGCGAATCGACTCTTCATCATCCACTACTAAAATTCTTGATTTCATGCCTGCTCCCGGTGATTTGAACCCTTAATTAAGGGAAATTTAATAATAAATTCTGTACCAACATTGATCGTGCTCTTGACGTCGATCTCGCCTCTGTGCAACTCAAGGATTTTGTGCGTTACCGCAAGCCCCAGCCCTGTGCCCTTCGGCTTTGTAGTATGAAACGGCTCGAACATCTTTCTGCGGTTTTCTTCAGACATGCCAAGGCCCGTATCTTTAATACTGAGGATTGCGAAGATTTCACCGTCAGTCAGCCGGATGATGATTTTCGGTGCCGGTGAATTTTTCAGCGCCTGAATGGCATTCAGTAAAATATTGAGCAGCGCCTGTTTCAGTTTTTCGGAAATGCCCAGAATCTGCGCCGATTTAAGCTCAATCTGCCATTCAAAGCCCGGTGGCAGATCTGGATGTGCTTTTAAGGAAGACACGACGTCTTCAATTACCTTTGCCAGATTAACTTCTGAATCCGGCGCTGAAGTGGGCTTCGCATAATCAAGAAATTCGGTTATTAGCAAATTTAACCGGTCGATTTCGCGCAACACGATATCCATGAGTTTTTTCTGAGTCGGATCTGTTGAGTCCTGCGAGAGCATCTGAATGCTGCCGCTGATTCCGGCCAAAGGGTTGCGGATTTCATGTGCGATGCCCGCAGCCAGTGTGCCGACGGCCGCCAGTTTTTCATTTTGCTTCATCTGCGTTTCGAGCAAGCGCTGTTCGGTGACATCTTTTACAAGATAAAGATGAAGATTTTCTTCGATTTCTTCGTCAAAATACCTGGATTCATCAAAATTATAAATCCGGCTTTCAAAAACCAGATCGCTGACTACTCCCGATTTACGGTTGCTATAGCTGGAAATAAGTTCACCGAGCTTGGCGGTGGTCAGATTCAGCTTCTCGGCAATGTAAGAGTTCTGCAATGCAAATTCATTGTTACTTTGCATAACGGCCAGACCGAACGGCAGCTTTTCAATCAGGCTTTTTGAAAATTCTTCCTGTGTGCGCCATTTTTTCCGGGTTTGGGTCAGATCGGTCTGTAATGTAAAAAATTCGGCGCGTAATTGCCGCGAAATTATAATGACCGACAGATAAGACAAATTAAATAAAGTCAGCGAAAGCAGGCTCTGGATCGAGCCCGACTGATGCGCTGAAAGGTTAATGATCGATGCGCCGACCGATGAAATAAAACCCAGCATCGACAATTCAAAAAAATCGAGATCGAAACTTGATACAAAAAGCAGAAACAGCTGCAGCACCAGAATAAAGCTCGATAGATAAGGAAAGTAGCGCATGAACGCGATCAGCATCAGAAAATCGAATAAATAAGAAAACAGACCGCTTTTAAGCGTCTGATCTTTTTCGAATCTGAACTGATCGATCAGATGATTCGCAAACAAGCCTCCGAACGCCAGATAGAAAACGATAATGAAATCGAGCTGCAGAAAAGGTTTCTGCAGCAAAATCAGAATCTGAAAGAGCGCAAAGTAAACAAATAGCGTAACCAGCCGGATAATCCGCCGCGACTGTGAGTTCTCAAAAAAATTAAAGCCGGCAGCTACGTTAGCCAATTGTGTCCCCGAGACCGAAGATCGGTAGATACATCGCAACCAGAATGACCGCAATCGCGCCACCGAGGCCCACCATCATAATCGGTTCGATGAGCGAGGTCATGGCGCCAATCGAAGCCTCAACTTCTTCTTCATAAAAGTCTGCGATTTTACCCAACATGGTATCGATGGTACCGGATTGCTCTCCGATACCGACCATCTGTGCAACCATTATCGGAATATCCGGCTGCTTTGAAAGCGGCACGTGAAACGGCTTACCGTTTATTACCGATTCTTTGCAGTCGGCCAGCGCTTTTTCGATGACATAATTACCCGCGGTTTTTGATGCGATATCAATGGCTTCAATCAAACCAATACCGGAAGAAAGTAAAGTTGAAAGTGTTCTGGTCATTCGGGCCACGCCCGATTTCTGAACCACATCACCGATCACCGGTGCGCGCATCATGCCGATATCAAGATTTTTTTTTCCTTCAGGTGTGTTGACATAATACGTAACCGCACCGAAAATTCCGGCGCCCGTGGCGATGAACATATACCACTTCGTCCGTACTAATAATGAAAGGTCGACTATGGCCTGGGTCAGCCCCGGCAGCGATTTACCTGAACCGGCATAAAATTCCTGAAACTTCGGAATAATGAAAACGATAATGCCGGTGATAACGAGAACCGCCACACAGCAGATCACAGTCGGCATAACCAGCGCACCTTTAACCTGACTTTTAATCCGTTCATTTTTTTCGATGTACGTTGAAAGCCGCAATAGAATGGTATCGATAATACCGGCTTCTTCCCCCGCCTGAATCATATTGCAATAGAGGCGGTCAAAAACCTGATCATGAATAATCATCGAATCAGAAAGGCGCTTACCCATATCGATGGATTCGCGGATGGTCATTAATGTATCTTTAAGCAGCTTACTCAACTGACCTTCAGACAGAATTTTAAGGGAATCGGCAATGGGAATACCTGAATTGATCAACGTTGCAAATTGGCGAGTAAAAATTTTCAGTTCTTTCGAGGTGACTTTCGGCGCGAATATTTTTTTGATTGTTCTTTCAATGTCGCCATCTCCGGCGGTTTCTGTTCCAACGAGCGCAAACTTTACCGGGATCAACTGCTTCGCACGAAGCTTGAATTTAGCATCCGCTTCATCTTTGGCTTCGATCTTGCCCCGAACGAGATTTCCATTAATAGTTCTGGCCTGGTAAGAATAATTTGCCATCTTAAAGACCCATTTTCTTCAATGTTG
>JANOJH010000175.1:0-4608 GCA_031408135.1 Bdellovibrio sp.
CGCATCGAAAGCCCCGCTGGAAGTTAAAGTTTCTGTCATCAGCAGCCCCGACAACGCCGAAATCGTTGTTGGTGATGTCGTGAAAGATTCCAAAACGCCGGCGATCATCAGCATTCCCGCAAATAAAGAAGTTGATATCATTATCCGTAAAAACGGATATCTCGATTATACAGTTTCACGAAAATTCAGTGAACCGACTGAACAACTGAGCGTTACAATGCAGGCCAGCCAGACAACTGGTTATCTGAATATCCGTGTGACGGATGGGAATTCTTTTACGAAAATTTCGATTAACGGAAAAGAATTACTTGAGAAGGCTCCGATCATCAAATATCCGATCGTGGCCCAGAAAGAAACAATCATCACGGCCTACAACCCGATTTCCAAATTGAAAGACGAAAAAACCGTCAGCGTTGATACCGGCGAGTCCGTAGACGTGCTGTTAACGCTTGAACAAGCGAAACCACCCAAACAAAAATGACAATCGGCAAATGGATAATTCAGGCAGAGCTTCGCGGTTCGGCGCCCGCGGTCGAATACAAGGAAAAAAGCAAGTGGCATACACTTTCATGGACTGAGTTTACAAATAAAATCATTGCAGCCTATGGCAGCCTTAAAACTGCAGGCGTTAAAAAAAATGATCATGTTGGCTTGATTTCTACAACACGCTGGGAATGGTCGGCGCTGGATCTGGCCCTCTTGGGCTCGGGCACTGTTGTGGTTCCGATGTATCCGAATCTCAGCGATGAAGATCTTACCTTTATAATAAATCATTCAGACATCGGACTTTTGCTTATAGAAAATGATCATCTGGCGGCCCAGATAGACCGGATCAAGCCCGCATTTGAACGTCCGGTCAAAATTCTCAGATTCAACGAGATTGACTTCAATACCCCACCGACTTCGGAACAAAAAAATAAATTCTTCGGACTCTGTAAAAAAGTTGAACTGAAATCCACTGCAACAATTGTGTATACGTCCGGCACAACAGGAAAACCTAAAGGCGCAGTACTTCTTCATGAAGCCATCGTCTCGGAAGTGACTGAAGGTTTTGAATTATTCGGCGTGAAGCCGACGTATAAATCGCTGACATTTTTGCCCTTTGCCCATGTTCTCGGGCGAATCGAACATTGGGGCAGTTGCTGGAACGGCCATACACTGGCCTATGCCGAGTCAATCGAAAAAATAAAAAATAATCTAAAAGAAGTTAAGCCCGATTTTCTGATTGCGGTACCGCGGATATTCGAGAAGGTCTATTCGGGAATCATGACCGAAGTTGAAACCAAATCATATAAGCAAAAACTTTTCACTTTGGCGCTGGATACCGCGCGCGAACTTTTGCGCTACCGAAAAACCAAAGAAGCAATTCCCTGGCCGTTACTTGTAAAAAATGAAGCGCTCGGCAGGCTTGCATTCGCGCCTATTAAGGCGGCTTTTGGCGGAAATCTTAAATTCGCAATCAGCGGAGGCGCTCCGATCAGCCGCGAACTAATTGATTTTTTCGGCTGCTGTGGGTTGCCGATACTGGAAGGTTACGGATTAACTGAAACCTGTGCTGCCATAAGCGTGAACAGCCTGACAAATAATCAGGCCGGAACGGTCGGTCGCCCGATCGGCGATGTTGTTTTTAAATTTGCCGAAGACGGCGAAATTCTTGTCAAAAGTAAAAAATGTCTGACCGAGTATTACAAAAATCCGGAAGAAACGCGGAAAAATATCAAAGATGGATTTTTTGCAACCGGCGATATCGGAATTATGACGGAGCAGGGTTTTTTAAAAATTACCGATCGCAAAAAAGATCTCATTAAAACTGCAGGCGGCAAATACGTAGCCCCGCAAAAGCTGGAGGGTCTGCTGAAGCACGATCCCCTAATTTCGCAAGTGCTCATTCATGGCGATCAGCGGAAATTCATTTCAGCATTGATAACATTTGATGAGCCCCAATTGCGCCAATGGGCCACTGGTCAGCAGATTCAATATGACAATTTAGCGGAGCTCTTCCAGAGCCCCTTGCTTAAAGTCAGGCTGCGAAAGCACATTCAGGAACTGAACTCGAAACTTGCCAGTTTTGAAGTTATCAAAAAATTTGAAGTCGTATCGGATTCATGGACCGTGGAGAATGGCAGCTTAACCCCGTCGCTCAAGGTTAAACGCAAGTTCCTTGAAACCAGATATAGTGACGTTTTGAACGAAATTTACGAGTAAAATTAACACAAAAAAAGTCGATTTCACCAATTTCTGCAAAAGGACCGCATTTTAGTTGCATTGAGAGCTGAAATGTAAGAAAAAATGCCTACTAAACCAGCCTTAGAGGTCTATATGAAAACGCTTGTTATCGTTTATTTTGCCTTGGTTCTGATTATCTTGACTGCCTGTCAGCCTTCCGGCAAAGAAGCCGTTGTTGCGGGGAACAACTCCTGTACAACTGATCCGATGGCTTGTGGTAATAATGGCGTTCTCAACGGCTCGGCCTATCAGACCAATCAGGGTTACTCGCCATATGGCAACAACGGCAGTACTGGCTACGGTTCTGGCTCTGGCTCTGGCTACGGTTCTGGTTACGGTTCTGGTTACGGTTCTGGCAACCAATATGGAAGCGGATACGGACAGCCTTTTAACTATTACAACAATAATGCTTATTTATGTAACTGCCCGAACGGCACAATTCCTACATACAACGGTTCAGCTGGAATAGGCTGCGTTTCTAGAGTTGCCATGAGTTCAAAAGTGAACCTTTCCGCATTCTTCTACTTAAGCTGGGGCACTAATAACCAGTGGAACACCCTCCCGCAACTTTATCGCTATAACTACGGCGGCGGAAATACCTCATGCTACAACGGCGCAGTTCAATCGTGCACTGTCGGCCAAGTGAACAATTGCCCTGGCGGATACGTCTGCCATATCAACGGTTCAAGTTCAACCTTGGGACTTTGCGTAGCCAGCCACAGATAACTTTCGACACGTTTTTGACCCCATGATATGAATTTCTATTGAGGAGATTCATATGACTAATCCACTTCTTCAGCCATTGACCCTAAAAGATCAGGCCTTGCCGTTTAATACGATCAAAGTTGAAGATTATATTCCTGCGATTCAGGAAGCTATTACCGAAGCCAAAAAAAATGTTGAGGCTATCAAAGCCCACAAAGAAACCTCTTTTGAAAATACCATAGTTGCTCTGGAACAGGCGTCTGAAAAAGTTGACCGGATAAGCAATATTTATTTCAACTTATTTTCGGCCGAGGCCAATGAAGCCCATCAGGCGCTGGCGCAACAGATTTCGCCGGTGCTTTCGGCTTTTGCATCCGATATTTCACTGGATGTTGCGATTTTTCAGAAAATAAAATTTGTATACGACAACCGTCAAAAGCTGAATCTGAAAAGCGAAGACCTGAAATTGACCGAAAAAACCTTTAAAGACTTTTCAAGAAATGGCGCCTTACTGGATGCCGCGAAAAAGCAGGAACTACGCGAACTGGATCAGGAGCTTTCGGTCCTGAGCCCGCAGTTTTCTGAGAATGTGCTGAAAGCCACCAATGCATTTGAACTCTGGATTGACAACGAAACCGATTTGGAAGGCCTGCCCGATGGCGCGCGCGAAGCCGCGGCCCAGGCCGCCGAGCACAAAGGCAAAAAAGGCCAATGGCTCTTCAATTTGCAGGCGCCATCGCTGATTCCGTTTATCACGTACTCAGCTAAACGCCATTTGCGTGAAAAAATGTGGCGGGCTTCCTCGTCTAAATGTTTCGGCGGCGAATTCGATAACCAGAATATTATTAAAAAAATTGTCGGGTTAAAAGCCAAGCGCGCGCAGCTACTCGGTTATAAAGATTATGCGGAATACGTGCTCGAAGAGAGAATGGCCAAAAATTCAGAAACCGTATTCAGCTTTTTGACCGGCCTGCTTGAACCTTCAAAGAAGGCCGCCGAGCGCGATCTTAAAGAAGTGCAGGATTTCAGAAAAAAACTTGAAGGAAATGATGAAATCAAACCTTGGGATTTTGCTTATTATTCTGAAAAACTCAAAGAAGAAAAATACGCCTTTAACGAAGAAGATCTGCGTCCGTATTTTAAACTTGAGAACGTCATCGAAGGCGTTTTCGAACACTCCAGAAAATTGTTCGGTCTGACCTTCAAACAGACGACCGAAATTCCGACGTATCATGCGGATGTAAAAACTTACGAAGTGTTCAGCGAAAAAAATAACGAGTACGTCGGTCTTTTCTATATGGACTTCTTTCCGCGCGAAACCAAAAAAGGCGGCGCATGGATGACCAACTATCGCGAGCAGGGAATGTGGTCGAATCAAGTCTGCCGCCCGCACGTCAGCATCGTTTGCAATTTTACAAAACCCACACCGACAAAGCCCTCATTGCTGTCTTACGATGAAGTGCGCACACTGTTTCATGAATTCGGACACGCTCTGCATGGTCTGCTGTCGCAATGTAAGTACCGTAGCCTTGCCGGAACCAATGTGTACTGGGATTTTGTTGAGTTGCCTTCGCAGATTATGGAAAACTGGACTGAAGAAAAAGAAGGCCTGGATTTATTTGCCCGCCACTATCTGACGAATGAACTGATACCCGCCGAAATGGTTGCGAAAATCAA
>JANOJH010000188.1:0-1386 GCA_031408135.1 Bdellovibrio sp.
GTGATTTTAGTCTCACCCTATCTTCCTTCCATCAAACGCGAGGGACCAGTGAATGATGCTTTGTCCTTGCCCTATTTTGCTGCCGCGGCATGGCATCAAAAAGCATTGCCGGCTGATTTGCAGCAGAAAGATTTGAATGACGTTCTTCCGGAAGTGGAGGCTTTTACCATTGACGAACTAATTCCGGCTCTTTCAAAGGGAGGATTTATTGACGAACAAAAGAGAAAACAGATTGCAGCAAAGATGTCGCGCTATTCTGGATTATCAGAGAAAATTATTCTTCAAAGCAATCTTGTGGTCACACCTCAGTTTTTCTGGAAAGAACTTTTGCGTGAAAAAGGATTTACCATTGGCCGTTTGGATTCGCGTTATTTAGGTATTGACAAAATGCAAGCGGGGGATAGCCCGGATTATAATTCAGAACTTACCTCATGGCTGCATTCATTCACGCCTGCTATTAATTATTACTTGCGTGAAACTTTGAAATATAAAACGGATATTAAATACAACATGTTCGGACCAGTGCATCCCTGGGATAACAGCAATGACAAAACAGGTGAAAACCTCCGGCTGGCAATGGCTGAGAATCCCTACATGCAGGTGATGTTCCAGTCAGGCTATTATGACGGGGCAACTACTTACTTTGATGCGAAGTATTCCATGTGGCAACTTGACCCCAGTGGCAGAATGAAAGACCGTTTAAGATTTAAGGGATACAGAAGTGGGCACATGATGTACTTGCGTGCCGAAGATTTGGCTACGTCAAATGAACACATTCGCGAGTTTATTCGCGATGCTACACCGGCTCAAGGTAAACCTGCGAAGTACTAACATTATCGCGCATGTGTGAAACATAGCGGGCTTTAGGGACCTGCTGCGTTTTTGTACACTTTATTGTGCGCAATGCCTAAACAAAATATGGGACGACTTCAAATTATTTTAACTTGTTTGACACTTTTTAGCCTAACTGCACTGGGACAAGAACGACAATGTAAAAGACCTGACTATGGTAAGTGGGATCTTGACTTTAAAGACGGGGAAATTGATGACTATACAATTTGGTTTAAGCTTGACACTTTTACACAATACTTAAAAGGCGGACAAGAAAACCATGGAGAACTTCAGGGGGACAAGAACGATTGCTTTTGGACCTTGACATTTGAGAAAGTGCAAGGCGACACAACAGCGACAGAGGTTTGGATAATATTTGAGGACTTGAAAGAGAAGAAGGCAAAGTTTAGAATGACACCCAAAGGAAACCTTCATGTTACTTTAGGAGAGGGTAAAATGACAAAACAAAAAAGCAATATAGTTTTGTACTAAGGCACAGCGCACAACAGAGAGTGTATAAAACATAGCGCTGGTTCGGTGTTGCATTGTAGTTTT
>JANOJH010000209.1:0-3903 GCA_031408135.1 Bdellovibrio sp.
CGCTCAAGAATTATTTTTACGATGTGCTCGACGAAAGAGACAACGGTAAATCAACGATAATGACGACTCAGTTGCCTTCAGAAAACTGGGATGAGATTATCAAGGACCCGCTGGTCTGCGAGGCTATATCGGACCGGCTGACGGCTGTTGGTGGACTTTGGAAAAATCGCCCGAGGATCGGGTAGGCCCAGCCATTGCTGACTGAGCCCCTCCACAGAACCACATCGTGCAGATTTAACTAGAAAAATCTAAGGCCAAAAGTCCAGTGTAACATAAAATTTCTTATCAGGATTAAAGTTTCTCAGCACAATAGGGGATGCGGATACTTTTGAATTATCGAAAAAGTGCTTTTATGCTACTTAGACCTATCTGCCGAATTTAAAGTTTTCAATCGCATCAGCCCGCTATGTGAAATACAGACATCCGCACAGGGATACCCTAATGCGGTTAACAGATTATAATATTCCTGTTCTTAAAACAGAAGACTGGGGAAATATCTGGTTTGAATAGTTATGCAGGATTTTCTTTATTCAACAGAAATGAAAATACAATGCCGACCACAAGCCCACCCAAGTGAGCCGAGTACGCAATACCAGAACTGCCGGTCAATTCTATTAAAGCGTATAAAAACTGGCTAAAAATAAAAATTCCCCCGAAAATAATTACCGGCATTGAATAAAAACCAAATCTTGTCAGTGCAATAAAGCGCCTTTTCGGAAATTTCATTATATAAAATCCAATTAACCCGCTAATCCCCCCGCTGGCGCCAATCAGAGAAATACTGTGCTGCGGGTGAAATTTTGAAAATAGCAGACAACTGGCCACCACCGAAACTGTGAGCAAGAATAAATACTTTGTTTTTCCCAGAAAATCTTCGACATTATCTCCAAAAACCCAGAGAAAATAAAGATTTGAGATTAGGTGAAAATAATTTGCATGAACAAAAAAAGAACTCAGCATTCTCAAAACAGAAGTGGGACTTTTGCTACCAGAATCGTAACTTAAATTCGCCAAGTACCATTGGTCATATTTAAAACCTAAAATGCTTACCAACATTATCACCAATATCAAAAACCATGTAACTATCGGAGAGCTAAGAAAATTATCTTTCTCTAATTCGCTGGGTAGCCCGAGTAGTGCCATACAGAATTTAATCTTATTATTCGCAAATTCCGCTTGTTCTATTTTGTAGGGGTCTTTATTCTGCTCATGTTCAATAAGAATTTTCCCATATTTATAGTTCAGATTATTTAGATCTTTCAGACTTTCGGTTGGATTATGCACCTGTTGGGCAATTTTCCACTCGTTATTATCAAACCATAGGGTTTGACAGTATTTACATAGGTCTAATTTTATATCGGTGCTTGGAAGCGTTATAGAGAACATCCGGTTCGCGCAAAGTGAGCACTTAATCTGGCTTGGTACCGATCTCTGTAATTGGAGAGCTTGTTTGTTTTCCGCAGATAGAATTTTTTTTAAACTGGTAATATGCGTGGCCAGACCAAAACATTTAAAACAATAATATTTGAAAATTTTTTGGCTATTATCTCTTCGTAAATCGATATTGCAATGGGGGCAAACGGGTTTAATCATGTAGTTTAAAGTATTGATGAGTCAAAATAATAAGTAAAGTACAAAAAAACCCATACAGTTGAAGATGTGGGTAACTGTAATTTTTTAAAAAACCAGCCTAGATCTTATAAGCGCGGTATTCCATGCCTAAATCTTTTTCAACCGGCTCGTAGCAAAAGTCTAGAAGATATAGACGGCCCTCCATTTAACCGAGGGCTACCGACAAGTGGTGTAACCATTTGAATTGGTACCTCAATTGGAGTTTTAACAGAGCCGCCGGTGGCTCCGCCGGCCTGTAACCCTAGGATTCAGACTAAAAATTGCTGAGAATAGATTCAGGACAGGGCAGGGGATACTGTGTCCGAATACAAAATAGGGCGTTAAACTGTCTTAGCCGTAATTGCCCATGGTGGCCCCCCTGGTCGCAATGTAACGATTCAGAGTTGTGATAAGTAAATGACCTGCGCCCATCATCTGAATTGCGATTGAGTTCCAGTTTCATGGGAACAGGCATTTTTGTTGTCTAAGAATTTTCTTTCTTCAAATAATCCAAAACCCTCTTCACCATCATCGGGTGCCAAGCCACGCCACTAAGTTTAGTGGGAATCTTAAGCTTTGATAGCGTGCGCGCGATCTGGCGCAGACTCATGCCCTGACTTTTAAGCTCCACGATAGTGTCTATAACCCGTTGCTCTGGCTTATAGTTTATAAGCGCCTGCCGTCGGTAACTCAGGCCATAGCGGGGCTGTGCCGGTCTGCCATGCGGCAGGCAAGCCTGTCTAATAGGCAAACCAAACCGCATTAAGCCTTTCCGGACTGCTTCTTTGGAGGAAACAATTTGCTCCGCAATCTGGGCAATAGACAGGCCCTCAACCACATATTTCTGCTGGAGGAACTCTTTATTCTTAAAGAGCGGTTTGTGAACAAAGGGAATAAAATCAGATACTTCCAGTGGGTGTTACTCCGCCAATTTTTTCAATAAAATCAAATACTTAGAGATAAAAACCTCGGCTGAATCGGACGAGGTAGCCGATCTTTATTAATTTGAGATAATTTCTTTCTCTATACTACTTAGTGTGCTATACTACTAAGTAGTGGAATCAAGAGTATTCATTGAGCTTTCAATTTTTAAAAACAAAGTAGATGCGCTCGGTGGCGTAGAACTACTAAGAGCTATTCAGACAGAGATTCTAAAAGATCCCACTAAAGGTGATATTGTTCAAGGTACTGGCGGAATTAGAAAAATCAGAGTTGCAAAAGCCCACAGTGGCAAGAGCGGCGGTTATCGGGTTTTCTATTTAGATTTGCCAGAACTAGGTCAAACTTATTTGATGACGTTACTTGATAAAAGAGATTCGGAAAATATTTCTGACGAAGAAAAAGTTTTACTGAAGGCATTTGCTAAAAAGATAAAAGATAAAGGATAAATAGATATGAAAAGAAAAAAATTAGGACAAGAGCTTTTACTAGGAATGCAAGAAATTATCAGTCATCAAGAAGGTAAAATCACACTTCGAACTTCTGAACTGGAGGCGCTAGCTCCTCCACCCGAAGTGTCAGCTAAAAGTGTTGCAAAAATTAGGTCGCAAAATTTACATATGAGCCAAGGAGCTTTTGCAAAGCTATTGGGTGTCAGTGTTCGAGTTGTTCAATCTTGGGAACAAGGTGATAAAAAGCCATCTGGGGCCGCTAGAAGACTTTTACAAGTTGCTGCTCGAGACCCGCAAGCCTTGCTTGCTGCAGCTACTCCTCGTAAAGCTAAAGCCAGTTAATAGAAAGACCGATTCGGATCTCAAAAAGGAGATCCGAAATGGGCTATTACATCAAGCATTTACCGAATAAGAAATCTGATCCAAAATGGAAAGTTCAATATATTTCCTGGAAACAAGAAGATACAAAAAGCTCAAAGGCTAAAAAACCAAAACGCGAGTGGGATATTCCAAAGGCTCGATGGCTCTCGCTCGGGTTTGCGGATTCAATGAATATCGCAGAAGCCAGATCACGCGGGCGCCAAATGAATGCACAAGAGCAATTAAAGCGCCAAGAAGAGCAATTGTTAAAAATTGCAGACAAGCAGAATCAGTTTCAACTTAAGTATGATTCAGTGCTGCCCTCTGAATTCGTAGCGGAGTTTGAAAGAATCTTCATTCGAAAAAAAGACAGTCAAACGGAGCAGGGATTGCGAAAGAATACAAGGGGACATACTGTTTGGCGAGCCTCCCAGCGAATGATCATTGCAGTCGGTATCGAGCCATCACATTGGATCTATCACAGTCGTCAAATTTATGAATACATGATTAGCCAAAAGATGAGTGTGAGGTATGCCTATTC
>JANOJH010000295.1:0-5652 GCA_031408135.1 Bdellovibrio sp.
CTCGGAGAGAAAGAACTCGAGCTCATCTCGTTCTGAGATGGAGAGTTGAGAGTATTTGTGTCACATGGACTT
Organism: Bdellovibrio sp.; assembly: GCA_031408135.1. GTDB lineage: Bacteria > Bdellovibrionota > Bdellovibrionia > Bdellovibrionales > Bdellovibrionaceae > Pseudobdellovibrio. The sequence goes on from JANOJH010000295.1 coordinate 73, forward strand.
ATGGGGGATAAAAGAATAGAAGCTATTCTACTATACCATAAGTGTTGCAGTTAATTTGGGAGGATTTCATGAACAAACCAGAAAAAATCGAATCAAAAGAGCGAATTACAGTAGAATATTGTAGGAATCAGGGTATGACTATATTCTCAAAACTCCAGCAGAGCATGGCAGGAAGTAGTGATATAATATTTAGTCTTGTGAGTAGTACTGTATGGCAATCTCCATTTGAATTGGCACTCTTGTGGATCGACAGGGTTGCAAAAGAAGAATGGTCAAACTTGGCAGATGATCCGAATGATGAACTCAATGTTCGCAACATAAAACTCAATATTAGAAGACAGCTTCACTTCAATATTATGGCTCTCTTGAGTGAAATACAGGTAACTCCAACAATTATCCAGAGAGCAACAACTCGATTGCTTGTACGTGAACAGCTAGCAGTACAGCTCCCAACACATGATAAAGATAGAGTGCTTGCATCAGCCATTATGCTACCTTACAAGAGGTGGAAACAAGCCTTATGAGTACTATCTCATCTCGACCTACCCGATACTATAAGAATAGTGGATATCCCAAGTCTTGAACTCGATGAAAAAGGGGAAGAAGTCTTGAATATACACTTCCGTTGAAAGAGAATGATAGATATAGAGAATATTCCATGAATAATACGCAAACGACGCCGATCACTCAGTATGCTCCCTACTAAGAATGGAATAATAGTAGAACCAGTTCTCATCAATACGATCAAAATAAGCACTACAGTGATGAGTCGTTTTGAGGGGATCATAGCAGAGAAAGAAAAAGAGGCAAAAATAAGAGGGATTATGTTTGCTGCATATTCATGACTTCCAGTATGGAAGAAGAGAAGCTTCTGAGGTGATAAGCAAGTTGATCAAGAGGTACCTGAAGGAAAACTTGCATGGAATAACTAATCTAAAAATCCCACCTCCTTCACCAGATGTGGGATTTTTATTTGACTATTTTAGATTATTGTATATATTACACGAATCCATAACAAAATAGCAATGCCTAATAACCTACAGCACGATCAATACAGTCCAAAACGTGTATGACAATCGGCTCGTCTCGATCGCCCTGCATCACAGAGACCAAAATGATCGCGAGGACAATGAGAGACAATAGAAGATGCTCGTGCACGAGAGCTCTCGACAAGTCAGAATCCTGAATATAAAGTAATGAATGCACTAAGCAGCCTAACACAACGTCTGAATGATGCGCTCAGATCATCGAATACAGTAGATCCATCTAGGACAAAAAATAAGATAGAACAAGTAAGGAAGTTGATTACACAATATAGTCATAGTCCTACAAGAAAGGCAAAATTCTTTAAAGAATTGGATGCACTCGAGAAGTCTCTATAACAAAACTAAAATTTACTTCAAAAACTTCCCACCTCCTTCACCCGAGGTGGGATTTTTATTTGACTATTTTAGATTATTGTATATTTTGCATATAAATATTAAAAAATAATACTACTTACATCAGATCAATGAGCCATAATAAACCAACAAAACATATCACATCATCTACATCTCCTAGTACAGTTACAAGAAGAGTTGTAAGTGAAGAAGAACTTGTGTTGAAGTCCCGAGAACTAGTACGAAGTAAGTTACAACTTCTATTGAGCTTGGACGCGACAGGCACCCCAACAACACTATGGAAAGATACGTATCGATCTGTACTCGTCAGGGTACAGAAATCTTCTCAAAAAAGGAAGCCTAATAAAGTTGATACTTATGTAGCGAACACGCTTAACCAACTATGTAAGTTACTTGATGACGATACTCTCACACAAGAGCAATTCGAGAAGGAAACATGATTAACAATAGTAGTACAAGAGATAGTAGAGATGCCAGATCAAATATTACCACTATTTCCAAAAGAAAAATTACTTCTCCATACTGAAGTATTTAAGACTATAGCAGATGTGCTCCCGCAATCTGCTAGCTACAAGAAGGCATACATACTATTTGCTACACACTACAATAGCATGAACCAAGGTGGGGAATTTCGACTTCCCATAATGACACATGGGACTGAATCTGTATTCCGAATATACAAGATTCCTATGAAAGCTACTGATCTCAAGAATCTACTTGGTTGAGTAGAGCTCAGCTATAGCAAGAATACTGCGTTAGCAAATTCCTCATCTGAGATAGCAAATATAGAGCGGAAGAGTGCAGTTCCATTGAAGCCAGAAATAGATCCAAAAATCGTTTCAATAGTCTCCAATCTTCGGATTTCTCTATGAAGAGATATCAACAATATATCTTTACCAGCAAGTAGAACACTTTTGTTATGAGTTCTGCCGATCTTACAGGATATCGAATTCCAGCAAGATTGAAAGGTACTTTTTCAAAAGAGTTATAGTGATAGATTATGAAAACTTGCGAATCAACAGGGTGATGTCATGCACGAGTTCTTAAGCAATTTCAACAAGAGTATATCCTAACCCAAAAAATCTTCCCACCTCCTTCACCCGAGGTGGGATTTTTATTTGACTATTTTAGATTTTGATTATAGTGTATATATTATAAGTCACTCTAGTTGTTATGCTTCCGAATGCTCCATCAGGGAATCCAACTGAGACAACTCTAGCAGTGAAGGCAACTGATCTCGCGACCCAATTTGCTACCAAAATAGAGGTATTCCTAGCTTCTCGGAAAATACAAATAGAAATCAGTGATCTCGTGAGCTGAGCTCTCCCTCTGATATCACATGCATGATTGATCATAGCCTCTGTCTCAGCTACAGTTCTAGCAATCCATCTTGATAAGCGCAGGATGTTAAGGCAAGAGATTAGAGGACATTCACGTGCTTTTTATCTTACTTTTCATGATAGATGAGTACATTTAAAGGGTGAATCATCAGCCAGTTTAACTGATATATTCTGAAGTGAAGATTCGGCATATGTCAGTCTCATCAAGAAAGGTATGAAAAAAACAAAACCCAATAATGTAGTTGTGGGACTCGACGGGCCTATATATACAGAAGTGATTATGAGTCTCCTGCACGCTTACTATATAGACAACCGGGATGCGGATGCGAAGAAAGAGAGCAGGGAAATACTACGAACTAAGAAGTTGCCTCGGCCCAATCCTTATATATGAGCACTCATTCATGCGCCAAGTTATTCTCGTGAGACATGAAAGCTATTTCAGAATTGATTATTATTTCGTATTAGGAATTGATTATTATTTCGGAAGTGAGACCTCAGAACGAGGACATTTACTCAACTCGAGTATCTGAGAATGCCAAAATCTGACTATGATAAGCTGAAGAAGGTACTTTACGATCTAGCCCAAGAACAAAATAAGGATATACCAAGTCTTCTAGAAGAAGTCTCTGTCAACGATAGTAAATATTCAGAAGAAACCATCGATATCATATTCGAGAGGCTCTTTGGGAAACAAGACGTGTCTCCTGCAGATGCTAGACATATCATACAAGAGAAAAAACGCTTACTCCATATAATCCATATCATACGGTATGAGTTATTGGGCGGATATATACATGATGAGTCGATCAGATGACGACAAGGACAGATAGACCAAAATGCCGATCAGTATGGTGTATCGTAATTTGAAAATCTTCCCACCTCCTTCACCCGAGGTAGGATTTTATTTTTCCCACTCGTCATGTTTTGATAAGTAGGGAAGTGAGGATATATAGTATTGACTCTTTCGATAATATCTATACTATGACAGGATCCCGCCACTCTTGATGCAACTATGATTCAATCTGAATCAGCAATAATTCTTAACATATGATACTCCGACTCGGTATGGTCATAACCGCACTTTGTGAATTCGATCACCAGAATATCCCCCGCACTCCACCAATAACAGTGGAATACGAGCAAAGAGTAGTCCAGCTCATGGACATACTTGAAATACCTACTGCTCTCAAGCCTCAAATAGATGACTATATGGAAAATAGAAGAAGATGATGAGAGGTGCTCGATATAGATACCATCCTAGACGATACGAGGCAAACAGATCCTATCATAGGACTTGTACAATCACCAACAAATGATCATGGCCTCATTGCGGAAAAGAATGTCTAATCAGTGTTCCACATCACTATGAGTTGGATTTGTTCATATTCCTATCGTAGTCATGACCATGGCAATAACTACATGATCGTTGGAACAGCATGAATCCAGCAGAGAGTCCCACGAGGATATAGATGAGCCACTCGAGCCACGGCCAGTTCCCGAAGATGAGATTGACGAGGTTGAGATCGACACCCATATAGCCACCGATTCCCACGAGTCCCCAGTTGAGTGCCCCCACCAGTACCAATAGATATGCAATAGCGTGAGGTGTACAATACCTCCCTGTACGATCGTTCATCATATGAGAATAGTTAGTGAATAAAGCACTATCATAGTACTCAGAGAGTGACTTATTCATAAGAAAAATGAAAGACAAATACTCCCATCCTCCGATATTCATAATCCCATCTCCTTCATCTGAGGTGGGATATGTGTGGAGATTCTTAGCTTTTTCGTGTGTTCATTCCATCATTACGCTACTATCTTATATCCACTATGGTGTTACTTTGGTGATTATGATAGCTGATTTTCTCGTTGTATCGACCAGCGAACCCGAGTCAGTCGCACTGGTAGTATAGTATCCGATAGCATCGAAGAGGAGATCTTCATTATATCGATACGAGGCACCATTTTTGGTACCAGAATCATTGGTGATGAATTCGTTGCTAATTGGGTCATATCCGATGATGAGGATGATATGATTGCGTGGTCCTGGTGGTGTATAGTAGATATTCTGGAGGTCTCTGCCCGAAGTAGGCACCATGACGATATGTCTGTCTCTGAGATACTGTATGAGCTCGGACTTGGATATATTCTCCACGATGGTATGATCCGAGAATCAGAGATAGTCACTCATAGTCGTGGCTATATCGTATATGGAGGCGTGTATATGCGTTCAGAACTCTCTCTGTTCAAACTCAGCAATAGAGAGGATCTGTGTATTGGCATCTTCTGGTGATATCGCCGTCTTGCCCCTTGCCCAAGCCACTGCCATGATAGCGGCAGCTTCTTCACAGCCTTCTTGGTACAAGATATCTGACCATTCTGAGAATGGTGCCTGAGAGGTAAATGGAACATCCTGTACAGTAATCCCCGTAGATGCAACAACGATCCTCCCCGTAGAGGCAGCAACGATATCCTCAACTGGTTCGCTATCATCAGTCCCTGTGTGAACAGTATCTCTATCTCAGGTGATGTCCTCATCTGTACTGGGATCTTGCATGATAACCCATACCCACAGTCCCGTGATAACTATGAAGATATAGCCCAGATAGATGTATTGTCATCTTGTATTCAAGTTATATATCGTTAGTGATGAGTAGGTCATTTTATCTATTTTTGGAGTTCTGTAAAATAAAAAACAGGGTAAATAGAAAAAATAGTGTGCTGTTTGCACACTATTTTTTGCTCTGTGAAGCCAAAAGAGTAGGATGGAAGTTCCCTATTTATTATCCTCGAATATTATGCTAAAAAAAATGCCCTAAATGTGCTTCTTTTGAGCT
>JANOJH010000313.1:0-2242 GCA_031408135.1 Bdellovibrio sp.
CTTGCGAAACAGGCTTGGGGACAGTTAAAAATGGAGAGGGTGTTTTTGGTTTGCAACGTGCTTTTCTGGTGGCGGGTGCGAAAACCATCATCATGAGTTTGTGGAATGTAGATGATGAATCCACACAGCAACTTATGAATAATTTCTATACCAACTGGCTGAAGGGCATGGACAAACACGCTGCCTTCCTTCAAGCACAACAGGAACTTCGAATTAAATATTCTGCACCTTTTTATTGGGGAGCGTTTGTTATGGTGGGGGAATAGTTTGAGTCACTGCTCATACTTTTCCAGGGACTTTTCTTTCGGCATCTCTAAAAACTCCTTTTGACCTTCTCCATTTGGAGGATAGTATAAAGTGGGATTTTAAAAAGGAGAACATGAACATAAAGATTTATGCCTTTTATCACCTCATCCCCAACCCTTCTACCAATGAACTCATCCATTTAGTATTGGAGTTAGGGTTAAATTATATTCTTTGGCTTTCTTTTGCAGATATGCCATCTGCTGGTTTCGCTGCTTTTCTTTATATTTCTCAATACCTGCTTCTACGTACTCTACTCCTTTACTCATTACCATGTAATACATGGAAGCTAGTTTTCTTGCCGTTGCCTTTATTGCAATTGCTGGTCCTTTGCGGGCTCTTAACTTTCGGGCAAACTCTCCCAATGCATTGTATTTGCTTTGTAATAAGCTTTGGCTTACCTGTTTGAATAGTTGGCCAGCCTTCGGTATTGATCCATTGTACACTTTTTTCTTTGACTTGCCAGAACGATCTACCTGTGGTGCCAATTTTAACCATGACACAAATTCTTTCACGCTTTTCCATCGGCTCATGTCGGTGCCTATTTCTGAAAGTAATTGCAGAAAAGTATATTCCGATATGCCCGGTATTCGAATGGCATTTTTACCGTTGGCCGCTAGTACCAACTTTTGGTCCAGCCCCACAATATCGGTCTCCTTGTGCTTGATTATTTTACCATGATCTACGGCAATGGTTTGTTTGCCTTCATTTAATTGATCAAGCAATGCTGATATTTTTACATCACATTCTTGTATCTGTTTTTGATAGAACTGCCAGCATTGATAAGCTTGGCGCAACGCAAACAGGTACTCCTTTTTGTAATTGCCCTTTAAGGAACGGATTACATTCTCTTTCTTGTTTTTCAAAATCCTTATATCGCAGAGTAACACCAGCTTTTCGGCATCCCTTTCCCCTTTCAGTATCGCTTCCAATATCCGTAAACCACTTGCCCCCATGGTATCGCTTATTACTTGGTGCAAGCGTATGCCCATTTGGGTGTATGACTTTTGGATGTGCTGGATATGGCTTGATGCCATTTGGATATGATCGTCTCGCAGGCGTGTGTAGCACCGAAGCTCGCGTATGCTTTCTTCTGGTATGAAGCATCTTTTCAATAATCCATAGCTATGTAATTGCTGTATCCACTGGCAGTCTTTTACATCGCTTTTTCTTCCTGGCAAATTTTTTACCTCCGCTCCGTTTACTAGCCAAACATCGAAGCCTGATTTCTCCAGAATGTCATACAGGACAATCCAGTACACTCCGGTGGCCTCCATGGCGATAGATAGGATTCCCAATTCATTTAAATACTTGGCGCATTGCTCTAATGACTCAGTATAGGTATCAAATACCTTTACCACGTTCCCATCGGGACTTACGAAAATCTTTTCACTGCCGATGTCAATCCCGGCAGCCTTTTGATAAACTAGCTCAAAATTTTTCATGCCTTTGATCTTTTTAAACTCATATCATCAGGCAGCAAGGGAAATGAATCAGAAAATCTACCAAGCGGGATGCCCCGACTCCTTCGGAATCAGGCTCACCAAAATCTTTTCTTTCAGCCTTGCCAACAAACCTCCAAAACAGGTATTTCACACTACGAGGGACTGTGTCATTTTGCCCTAGATATTTGATCACTAAGATACTCATGTTCATGTTCCCCTTTTTAAAATCCCATTTTATACTATCCTCCAAAAGGAGAAGGTCAAAAGGAGTTTTTAGAGATGCCCTTAAGGATCCCTTTCCTTATTTGTAGTTGATGATACCGGTTAAGACCAATTACTTAAAGGCTAACGTGTACTCGGGTTGCTTTCTGGATTGGGTGACTTCGGGCGTTACAGTAAATACTTCTGTCTTAAAAAATTCCGAGTACCATGTTTCGTAATCGCGGACTTGGACACAGTCGTTGAGAAGACAATCATTTTTCAATATTTTAATG
>JANOJH010000328.1:0-3777 GCA_031408135.1 Bdellovibrio sp.
ACCGAACCTGTGAAACATAATTTTTTTAAATCTAAACTTATTGCATCTGAAGCTTCTTCAAATGTGACTTTTGCTGTCTTAAAGTTTTCATAAAGGAAGGAACCCATGCCCGGTGCCTGACTACCCTGACCCGGACATAAAAAAGCATTCATTTGTATCTCCAAACTTTAGAAACTGACTGCTAGAATCTGAGTAAAGCCGAACCCGAAGTAAGGCCTGCACCGAAACCTGTCATCAGGATCAGTTGACCGCGCTTGATCCGGCCATCGCGATAAGCCATGTCGAAAGCAATCGGAATTGAAGCGGCGGATGTGTTTCCGGTTTCATGAACCGTGGAAATGATTTTGTTCATCGGAAAATCGAAATGGTTTGAAACGGCTTCGGTAATTCGCATATTGGCCTGATGCGGAACGATCCAGTCTATTTCTTCTACTTTAGTGTTGGTGGCTTCAAGCGCTTCTTTACAGCAAGCGGCCATCGCACGTGTGGCGTTTTTGAAGATCTCTTTACCCTTCATGAGCATGAAATGCGACCCTTCATCAAGCACTTGTTGTGAAAAAGGATAACGGGTACCGCCGCCCTTGGCCCAAAGCAGGTCATAAAGCGAGCCTTCAGCATGCGCGTGGGCTGTTAAAAGTACGTTTTTTTCGGTTTCTTCAGCACGAGTCATTACAAAAGCACCTGCACCGTCTCCGAAGAGAATACAGGTTTCACGATCTTTGTAATTGATAATCCGCGTAAGGCTTTCAGCACCGATAACGAGGATGTTTTTATAAGCGCCGGTTTTGATAAACTGGTCAACGACATGCAGGCCGTATAAAAATCCGGTGCAAGCGGCGTTAAGATCAAATGCCATAATGTTTTTTGCGCCGAGCTTGGTTTGCACCAGGCAGGCTGTCGCGGGCATTTTGTAATCGCCGGAGAGTGTGCAGACAACAATCATTTCGATCTGATCAATCGTCATTTTAGCGTCGTTCAGGGCCCTTTGCGCCGCACGGACGCACATATCGGACGTACCTTCATCTTCAGCAACGACATGGCGTTTTTCAATGCCGGTGCGCTGTACGATCCAGTCGTGCGAAGTCTCAACCATTTTTTCAAGGTCGTAATTTGTTAGAACTTTATCAGGTAAGAATGAGCCGATGCCGGCTACTTTACTGCGATACATATTCAAACTGGCTTAATCTAATTACTTAGATTTGGCTGCGCTGATTTGTTTACCTTTGTAGTAGAGTGCGCCATCAGCTGCTTTAAAAGCACGGTGAGGACGGACTAATTCTCCGGATTTCTTGTCAATCGCCATTGCTGGGATGGACAATCCATCGTGTGAACGTCTCATGTCGCGTCGCGATTTCGATGTTTTCTTCTTAGGTGTTGGCATTTTATCCTCCGTAAAGGGTGGTTTAATATATCTGCTTTATAAGCAATTTAAAATCAATGGGTTAATTTAACTTTAGGCCTTTTAAAGCCTGAAAAGGGTTGGGCTTGGTCTCTTCGCTCATTTTCTCATCATAAACAAAAGGTTTCTCATTTTTCAATTTGATACATTTCGTGCAGAATGGGTTAAACGGCACTTCAAGCGCAATCATTTCGTGCATGAATTCTCCGAGATCAAATTGCAGATTTGAATATTCGGTTACCGAAACGCTGGTTTCGTTTGAATCGGCAGTAACAAGTGTTGACGAGGTTTTTGCATATTTACCGGTACGGTCTTCTTCTTGTGAAGGAATAAGAATTTCGCGGATTTTTTTATCGATTTGAAAATCAAAATCTTCAGCGCAACGTGAACATTGTTGTTCGGATTTGGTTGTTACCGAGCCTGTTACCGTAAAGTCTTTAGGGTTAAGCGGCCGGATGTCGATGTTAACATCGTAGTCGTAATTGTTGATCAAGTCCTGCAACGCGGTATTGAGTTCGGCAGTTTTGCGGTTAAAAATGTAGTTCCGGCCCTCTTCGGGGATTTCATTTAGACGAATTTTCATAAGAGCAAAGTTGTACAATAGACGGGTGGTTAAGGTCAAGCCCAACCGTAGTTAAAACTCACGCTGATGCGGGGTTTTTTACTCTGATTCAACGGGACTTCGTGTTTGAGCCAGCTTTCAAATAAGACCAGCTCTCCGGCCTTTGGAGCTAGCGAAAAGAAACGGAGATTCGTTTTTTTGGCGCTGTTGCTGACACGTGGTGAATTCATAAAAAGGCCCAAGCGGGGATCCTCAAATTTAAGTGTGCCGGCGCCGGGCGGGACGTCCACATAAAAAGTTCCGCTGATGACAGATTGAGGATGAATATGCGCCGTGTGAAGGGTGCCATTCGGCATAATATTCACCCAGATTGAATTGAGATTCAGACTGCTTTTTTTAAGCTGGTAGTTCAGGGATCTAGCATAGGTGAAAACATGCGGATTGATCTTGGTTTCGAGGGCTTGGAAACTCGAGGAAAGCCGGTGGAGCTGATCCCACGAGCCATAGGAGGTATAGCCGCCGGCATAGTTTTTTTCGGACCATTTTTGGCCCTGAAAATCTGCTTTTTGAATCTGAAAGATCTCTTTTCTGAGATCTTTCAGATCAGTCTTCAGTTTAGCCTGGTAGACGCGGGTAACAAATAACTCATGCATAAGGGATCAAATATCTTATTCCTATTTTAAAGTCATCAGGTGTTTAGAAGTTCGACAGTTGCGATCTGGCTGAAACTAACGCAAAGGCAGTTTAGAGTGGCATTTCTCTTGCTCTTTAGAAGGGTGAACCTCTATAAAAGGATGCAGATATGAAAGTTTTATTCGTTACATTTTTATTGGTTTTGTCTCAGGTTGCGACAGCTAAAATTGCCGACTTTAACAGCCTGATCAATGAACATTCAAAGCTGCAGAACGAGTTGCACGAATCTATCGCTGCCGAAACGGCTGTTGAGCGCGAAGCTACCAGCGACGAACTGGATAAAAAACCTGAAATAATTGTATTGGATACCAATCGCGAGGTTTATGCTCAGGCTAAAATTCCGAAAAAACGCGGCAAGAAAGCCGCTAACAAAAAGAAATACAATAAGGCTGATGATATCGAAGAAAAGCATTTTTTACGTTTGGGTGAAGAACTCAACAGTGCCAACTAGATAATGTTCTCTAAGTTATTTATTTTTTTACTTATTTTTTTGTTTATTCCGGTGTTTTTTTCGAAAATCCAGGCCAAAACCACAGGCCTTTCAGAACACATCTCAACAAGTGTATTTCTCTCGGGCGATTTACAGGGCGAATACGATTTCAACGGCCCTCTGGGTGAAGTGCTCAAAGGCACTTCCGACAGCTCGGAAAACGCTTGCAAAATTTCTTCCCTCTTCAGAAAAGTTAAATACCGCGGCCAGAATTCAATTGAGGCCTGGCTGCACTTTGACTGCACATTTGGGGGGCAGAAAAGCACCTACAGAACTCACCGAATCTATCTCAGGCAGCAATTTTCAGCTCAGAAAATCAAGCTGCCGATGTTGGCAAAAAATCTGAAGAATGTTCAACTTGAATTTCGCGAAATCACTCTTAAATCAGCCAAATAATAATTCTTTGTATCGCAAAGTGTAACAGCTGGTTTTTTGTTACAAAAAGACACACTCTGATTGCTCCTATTTTTTGAACTAAGAATACACTATTGTTTAAGGAGTTTTCATGGGGCCTTTTGAAGTAATTGAAAAGTACGGCGATCACGAGGAAGTTATTTTTTGTCAGGACAAGAACGTCGGACTGAAAGCGATCATCGCGATCCACAATACTTCTCTGGGGCCGGCACTTGGCGG
>JANOJH010000349.1:0-2117 GCA_031408135.1 Bdellovibrio sp.
TGCCAATGTCAGCGGCCCCATCGGCTGATTCGTTCCAAGCTTCATGGCTTGATCGATACTTTCTTTTGTGGCGATGCCTTCATGTAACGTGTAAATCGCTTCATTGATCATCGGCATCAGAATGCGGTTTACGATAAAGCCCGGCATGTCTTTGTTCGACTCCACAAAAACCTTACCGAGTTTTTCGGCAAAAGATTTTGTCGTACTGAAAGTTTCATCCGAAGTCTGAAGCCCGCGGATGCCTTCAACCAATTGCATCAGCGGAACCGGATTCATAAAATGCATTCCGGCAACAAGGGCAGGTCGTTTCGTTGCACTCGCAATTTTTGTAATCGAGATTGAAGAGGTGTTCGATGTGAGGATCGCATCTTTTTTTACGATGTCATCGAGTTCTTTAAATATTTTTAATTTCAGATCGATATTTTCAGTTGCGGCTTCAACTACGAAATCGCAATTTGCAAGATCTGTCATCTTTGTGGTTGTTACTATTTTTGCCAGCAAAGATTTTTTCTGATCTTCTGTCATCGCCGCTTTTTTCACCAAGCGATCACAACTACCGGAAATAGTGCCGAGACCTTTGTCGAGAGACGCCGGCATGATGTCGAACATCACAACCTCAAAGCCCGCTGCTGCGGCCACTTGCGTAATTCCGTTCCCCATTTGCCCCGCACCGATAATTCCAATTTTTTTCAGACTTAGTAAACCTGATCCTGTCGTCACATGTTCTCCCTGTTTTTGAACATCCCAATATAGCAAAGAACTAGCCTTGATTGCAGAGAAATCCCCTCTGAGAATAGACTTAGATGCTATTTGTCATTCTCGCTACATTGTTTTTTAATACCAGCCACGCTTTGGCCGCCATTGCGCCTGAAAATGTTCAAAAAAAGGCCTATGAAGTGCCCTATTATAAGTCGACGAGCAGTTTATTTCCTTCTGGCTCCACAAATCTTGAAAATCTGCGCAAACAGCTGGTGACAGCACCTCAAACGGCAGGCCAGTATTACCGGTGGAACAAGCTTTTATTCGCTCAGGACGAGCTTAAACCTCTTTTTGCAGTTCATCTTTCGCAGTTTGTGGTCGATCCCCTGACTAATACCCGCTTCAAAGTCATTGAAGCCACCGTAAACACTTTGCTTTTGCTCGATGTCGAAAATAAACAGCAAATCAAGAAAAATGCCGGCGAACTGCAGGCCGATGCCTACGACCTCGGTTTTGTCATGACTCTGAAAGATACTTATCTGAAATCGAAAGATTCTGAAAGTGCCACAATTCTGACAACTATCCCGCAAGGCACGCGCCTGACCGTTGAAAAATACGCCAATGAATTTGCGCTCGTCAAATATCAAAAATACGAAGGTTTCATTAATTTATCAGAACTGATCACGAAATTTGATTTTGCCACTTTTGTTTTTGCCGATAACAACTGGCACCAGGTCGGCACCCGGCAATTCGACAAAATCGTTTCCGTAAACCGAAAAACAATTTCGCTTAATTCAATCAAAGGGCTGATCACTCCGGATGTTAGAGGAATTATCGCTTCCAGCACCCAGAAAATTCCGCTCTGGAGCCAGGTGGAAGCCATTCGCGATAAACTATCCCTTTGGCATCAGAGCCGCCTGAAAAATCATGGTCTTGTCTGGTGGAAGGCACAAACCTCATCTGAACAGGTTTATTTTACAATTGACGACCTACTTAAAAAAGAAATTTCTTCGGTTTCATTTCACCCGCAGAATCCGCTGAAAGGTCTTCTTTCCTCCGATGGTGTGTTCATAACTGAAGACGGCTTCTACTGGCGCAAACTCCCCCAATTTGAACAATTCAATGGCCCAGTTCATTACTTCAACGACCTCTTGCTTTTTGTCGGAACTTTAAGAAGTACCGATGGCGGAGTTACGTTTGATAACTATATCCAAATCGACAAATTGGCGGCAGCAATCGAACTGCAATATGGTTTTTTCCCGAAAAAAATGCAGGTAAAAAAAATCGAAACCAAAGCACCAATGAAACTTAAAATCGAGATCGAAACCGGCGTTCGCAAAATAAAAATGGAAAGCCCACTCTTCGCGCAGGACTGGCAATCCGTCAAAAACTAAGGTGGCTGGCACTTTCGCAATCCG
>JANOJH010000364.1:0-1271 GCA_031408135.1 Bdellovibrio sp.
CACACGTGCTGAACAAAGTGAATTGAAGTTTGTAAACGAATGGGTACGTTGGGGTGCGGGACCACGAGCCGGGCAAGCCATGATCCTTACAGCAAAAGCACGTGCATTGTTGCATGGAAATTTTTCGGTTACGCAAGAAGATATTCAGCATGTTGCCTATCCGGTGCTGCGTCATAGAATACTTATGAACTTCAAAGCAGAGGCCGAAGGTGTTACTCCAACTGCGGTTACAAAGCATCTGTTAGAAAATATTCATTTGAAGAAAAGCATTTAACATGGCCAGAAATTCTGCCTACTGCCAATTGCCTACTGCCTACTGATCATGAATGCTCGCATCAAAGAATTACTAAAACCCGAAATCCTCAACACAGTTAGCGGACTTGAGCTGATCGCGCGTGTTATTGTAGAGGGATTCATGAGTGGCAGTAATAAAAGCCAGTCTGTTGGCGCAGGACAGGAGTTTAGTCAATATAAAAATTATCAAGCGGGCGATGACTTGAGGCAGTTAGATTGGAAAATGTTTGCGCGGTCTGAGCGATACTATGTGAAGCAGGCCGACATTGAAACCAACATCACCGTAAAGTTTATGCTGGATGCCAGTCACTCGATGTCGTATGCAGAGGATAATATCAGCAAACTTCAATATGCAAAAGTCATGACCGCTGCGCTTGCCTATCTGGCAAGGAAGCAAAGCGATACTTTTGGTTTATACGCAGTGAATGACAAAAATGTCAAGGTCGTTCAGCCACGCTTTGAACAGCAGCAATTTATTAGATTCTTAAATGAGCTCGTGCATTTGAAAAGCGAAGGCGCATGGAAAAAAGGCGGTGTGGAGCAATTATTTGATCATCATGGAAAAGAGATGATTGTGTTTATCACTGACCTATATGATGAAAGCGAAGATCTTCAAAATTTTATTTCTAGGTTGAAGACCCCACGCAACGAAGTGATCGTATTTCACCTGATGGGCAGGCATGAAACCGATTTTGACTTTAATGGATCATTCACATTTATAGACCTTGAAAGTGGCGCACGAACAAAAGTTGATACGCTGGTTCAGCAAAAAGATTATTCCAGGAGAGTGAAAGAATGGCTGCAATCATCCCGCGGCTGGATGTTGGAAAAACAGATCAACTATCATCTTGTTTTTCTTGATGAGCCCGTTGAAACCGTATTACGGAATTTCCTAACCGTTCGAAAAAGCCTGATACGATAAATGCAATTTGTCAATCCGATATTTCTGTGGGCATTAACCGGGCTATCCATACCAA
>JANOJH010000375.1:0-1519 GCA_031408135.1 Bdellovibrio sp.
GGTAATAACATTCAAAAACTGATTGCCAAGAGAGCAAAATTGAAAATGGCTGCATAGTATTTTATGAATTAATAACTTCCGTGAAGTTGGTAGCTCAAACGGAATAATAATTCTCGGTCAGCCTGTTGTCACAGATCCACTAAAATCCTAGAGTTTCCTGGATGACCTACCTTATGTTGGGTAGGTGCCAACTTTATGCAACTATTTATTCATGGTAATTAAAAATCCTAAACCCACCCTGCTTCAGGTGCGAATCCCTTCGCATCAAGGCAAGATCGGCATCTACCATTTCTGCTAATAAAGAATTCACATCATGCTTAGGCTTCCATCCCAAAATAGTCTTTGCTTTTGTGGGGTCACCGAGCAGCAGATCAACTTCGGTTGGCCTGAAATAACGCGGGTCAATGGCTACGATCTCATCTCCGGGCTTGAGCACGAAGTCATCGGCAACATTGCTTACCGAATCCACTACACCAATCTCGTTAACACCTTTCCCTTTAAAAGTTATACCCACTCCTACATGGGCAAATGATCGGACTAAAAAATCGCGAACGGAAGTGGTGACACCGGTGGCAATCACATAGTCATCAGCCTTCGGCTGCTGTAGCACCAGGTACATCGCTTCGATGTAGTCTTTGGCGTGACCCCAGTCGCGTTTAGAATCCAGGTTTCCCATATAGAGTTTTTGCTGAAGTCCTAATACCAATCGTGCCACGGCACGTGTAATCTTTCTGGAGACGAATGTTTCTCCGCGCAAAGGCGATTCGTGGTTGAAGAGTATCCCATTGCAGGCATACATATTATACGCTTCGCGGTAGTTCACTGTAATCCAGTAGGCGTACAACTTCGCCACCGCGTAAGGTGAGCGTGGATAAAAAGGCGTAGTTTCCTTTTGCGGAATCTCCTGCACTTTTCCATATAACTCAGATGTTGAGGCCTGGTATATTTTTGTCTTTTCCGTCAGCCCCAGAATCCGAACTGCTTCCAGAATTCTTAGGGTGCCCATTGCATCCGTGTTGGCTACATATTCAGGCATCTCAAAGCTGACCTGAACATGGCTCATGGCACCGAGGTTATAGATCTCATCGGGTTGAATCTTCTGGATTAAACGAATGAGGTTCGTTGAGTCGGTCAGATCACCATAATACAATTTTAACCGCGCGCCTTTGTCATGCGGATCCTGATAGATATGATCGATACGATCGGTATTAAAAAGAGATGATCGTCTTTTTAAGCCATGCACTTCATATCCTTTTTCTAATAAATATTCGGCCAGGTAGGCGCCATCTTGTCCGGTGATGCCTGTGATAAAAGCTTTTTTCATTCGTGGTCAGTTAATCGTTAAAGGTTAAAGGTTAAAGGTTAAAAGTTAATCGTTAATCGTTAATCGTTAAACTTATATCAGGAGGGTAGCTCAATACCTTTTTTATTGCCTGAATTTTCATTGTGAAGAATCAACTCAGTTGAATGATCGCCAAATAACTGGTCTTTGAGGTTGAGCAGCTCAATGCCATAAATG